>JAEEKV010000144.1 GCA_016282595.1 Lachnospiraceae bacterium | reverse complement strand
TTGGACGGCCTTATGGCTGAGAGAGAACAGGGCATCACCATCGATGTGGCGTACCGCTATTTTTCCACGGAAAAGAGAAGCTTCATCGTAGCAGATACTCCGGGACATGAGGAATACACCCGTAATATGGCGGTAGGTGCTTCCTTTGCAGACCTGGCGGTCATCCTGGTGGATGCCGAAAAAGGAGTATTGCCCCAGACCAGAAGACATACCAGGATCTGCGGCCTTATGGGCATCCGGTACTTTGTCTTTGCAGTCAACAAAATGGATCTGGTGGGCTACGACAAAAAGACCTTCGATGAGATCCGAAAGGCCATCCGGAATCTCATGGCGGAGTTTGAATATGAGGAGGTTACCATCCTTCCCGTCAGCGCCACCGTCGGAGATAATGTAACGGAGCCTTCCAAGAATATGTACTGGTATCAGGGACGTCCACTGTTATCCGTATTGGAGCGATCCAATGCCGGAAGCCAGTCCCGGTCCGAAACAGACGTATTTACCATGTCGGTACAAAGGGTTTGCCGTCCGGATCATACCTTCCGCGGCTTCCAGGGTCAGATCTCTACCGGAAAGCTTTCCGTAGGCGATCAGATCTGCGTACTTCCGGGTATGCAGCAGGCCGGGGTTTCCCAGCTGTATATGACCAATGAAAAAAGGCAGCAGGTATCCGCCGGAGAGCCTGTCACCATCTGTCTGGATCGTGAGATCGACGTATCCCGCGGAGATGTGCTTATCAAGGTCAGCAACAGCGCAGAAGCTTCGGAGGACGGAGCAGCAGTTGATGATCAGGAGATGGCAGGTATCCACGTAACGGATACCATCGACGTCAATCTCCTTTGGATGGATGAGCAGCCTTTGGTTTGCGGAAGAAACTACCATCTGCAGCTGGCATCCTCTCTGGTTCCGGTGACGGTCACCAGGATCCACTACGGGGTGGATGTGAATACCGGGGAGCATACCCAGCAGGAAAATGCAGTCTGCAACGATCTGGTGAACTGCCGCCTGCATACGGGAAATCCCATTGCGGTTTCCTTATTTGAGAGAAACAAGGACATGGGCGCCTTCATTATGATTGACCGCGTGACCCATGCCACCAGTGCCTGCGGAACGGTGCAAAAGATCCATTCCCAGGGCAGCAATATTTTCTGGCAGGAGTTGGATATCAGCAGAGAAATGCGTGAAAACGCATTGGGACAGAAAGCAAAGACCATCTGGTTTACAGGACTTTCCGGATCCGGAAAATCCACCATCGCCAATGTGCTGGAGAAAAAACTCCATGCCATGGGATGCCATACCATGCTGCTGGATGGAGATAACATCCGTATGGGACTTTGCAAGGATCTGGGCTTTACCGAATCCGACAGAGTGGAGAACATCCGAAGGATCGCCGAGGTGGCTCACCTCATGAACGAAGCCGGACTCATTGTGCTTTGCTCCTTCATCTCTCCCATTGCAAGAGATCGTAAGAACGCCAGAAGCATCATCGGAGAGGACTTCGTGGAGGTCTTCGTAGATACGCCTCTTGAGGAGTGCGAGAGACGTGATGTGAAGGGCCTTTACAAAAAGGCAAGAGCCGGAAAGATCCCTAACTTTACGGGTATTTCCTCACCCTTTGAAGCTCCTAAGGCACCTGAGATCCATGTAAAGACCATGGAGGAGGAACCCTCCGCCTGTGCTGACAGGATCCTGGCATTTTTGAAACAAAAGGAAGAAAGCGAAAACACCCGATAACGACGCTCATAGGCCGATTATTTACAAGTACTTGTTGCTTGTGATATAATCGGTCTATATGTTGTGTTCTCGGAGCGAGATTTTTTTATGAATGCAGAAACCAGAAAACTATACGGAAAAAGAGCACTGTCCCTGCTTTTGTTTGCGGCAGGGATCGTGGTGATCTATCTGCTTTTGGAGTATCCCCTGGTGGATGATACCAAGGCTCAGAGCAGAGTGACTTTCCATGATTATTATGAGACGGACCCCATTGATATCCTCTTTGTCGGACCGTCTCATTCTGTGCATTTTATAGATGCCATGCTCATGACGGATACCCTGGGGGAGTCGGTGTATAACCTGGCCACCACAGGGCAGCTTTTGGTGGAGACCAATGCCCTGATCCACGATGCCATTGACAACCGGGGGATCAAGCGCATTTTCTGTGAGGTGTCCGTATCCCGTCTTCCCAGGACGGAAAGTGAGCCCACAGCCATCTACATCGTCACGGACTATCTGAAAAATCCCTATTATAACGCCAGGATGATCTTAGAGGAAACTCCTACGGATGCGTATTTAAACGGCCTGAAGCTTCGGCGTGGTATGGAGCCCCTGAAGTTTTATTTTTCAAAGCCCCTGCAGATCATGAAAAAGAAGCAGGATGACAATTATAAAAATTTTAAGGGTACAAAGAGCTACAGAGGCCGGGGCCAATGGGGCATTTACAGCGTCAATTACGACCAGGCAGGGTATGCCTTCAATGTAAAAACCGGAGGCATCAATCATACGAAGCTTAAGGATGTGCAAGAGGAGCAGATGAATTACCTTTTGGACATCATACGCTATTGCAAGGAAAAGGATGTGGAGCTGGTACTGTACATCCCGCCCTACAGCGAGGTCTATAAGCAGGTCTTTGAAGAGTATTGGGATATCACCAATATGGTAAAGGATACCGTCCAAAAGGAAGGCGCCACCATCATCGATCTGAATCTGGTGAAGGATGAATACCTGAAGCTGGATGCCACGGACTTTTACGTACACGACCATGCCAATTCCCAGGCAGGAGAAGAGATCTCCGCCTTTTTGGCACAGTATATACAGGATCCGGAAGGAGACTATTTCCTGGATACCATCGAAGAAAAGCAACCCGATCAGGACTCTGTAACGGCGGTTGCCTTTGAGGCCCGGTTCATTACGGAGCAGGGCAGCTATTCCAAGGTGAAGCTGAAAAAGGGAGATCTTCAGAAGGTGACGGTAACCCTCTGGGCCCAGGGGTATCATGAGATCCCGGCAACCGCCCGGATGTGGAGTACCACCTATGACGAAGGGACGGATACCTATACCGAGGGAGAGGAACTGACAGGTAAGGTTATCGATGCTTACAAAACGGAATTTTCCTTCCCGGGAGAGCAGTTTAAAACGAATTTCCTGATCCGGCTCTATGATCCGGAAACGGGAGAGCAGATCTACCAGGCTTACACGAAGTTTGACAAGGATTAAAGTAGTATGGTTATAACATCAATAAAATTTCTCATATTTTGCCTTTGTGCGGCCTGCCTCTTTTTGGTATTTCCTCCGAAATACAGGTGGATCTCACTCCTTGTATCCAGCACCGTGTTCTATTTCTACAATGCGAAATGGATGATCGGATTTTCCCTGGTGACAAGCCTTGTGGTCTATGCTTCCGCGAGACTTTTGGAAAAGACGGAAAACGAAGGAGCCAAAGCAGCAGAGGGAAAAGAAAAGGCAGAGATCAAGGAGATCAAGAAGCAGACGGCTTCCAAAAAGAGACGGATCCTGGTGCTGACCCTCATTTTTGTACTGGGGATCCTCATCGCCTATAAGGTGCTCAATCACTTTACAGCTGCCTTTACCTATCTGGCAGGATTGTTTACGGGAGGCGCAGCGGGGGATACCATGAAGCTCATCGTGCCTTTGGGTATTTCCTACTACACCTTTTCCACGGTGGGATACCTTCTGGATGTGTATTGGAAGCGCTACGAGACAGAGAAAAACCCGGTGCGGTTTTACCTTTATACCATTTACTTCCCCCACATTATGCAGGGTCCCATTTCCAGATATTCCCTGCTTGGCAAGGAGTTAAAGAAGCCGGAGCTTCGCCTTCGCTGGGATAACTTTGTGGTGGGTATGGAGAGCATCCTTCTGGGTATGTTCAAAAAGCTGGTGATCGCAGACCGGGCCGGAGTGTATGTTAAGGCAACCCTGTCCAAGCAGAATCTGGGTGGCCTGGTGTATCTGGTGTGTCTCATTCTGGATGCCATTCAGATCTATTCGGACTTTTCCGGATACATGGATATTGTTTCCGGTGTATCCAAGATTTTTGACGTGGAGCTGGAGCAAAACTTCAACCATCCGTTTCTGGCAAAGAGCGTACCGGAGTTCTGGCGCCGCTGGCATATGTCCCTGGGAGGCTGGTTTAAGGACTATGTCTATTATCCCGTGAATATGTCCAAGGCAGCTAAAAATATCAACAAAAAGATCAAGGGTATGAAGGCGATACACCTGAAAAAGGCCATTTCCGTCATCCTTCCC
>JAEEKV010000143.1 GCA_016282595.1 Lachnospiraceae bacterium | reverse complement strand
TGATCAATTATTTTACAAATGTAACCTATCCCTGGTCCCTGATCACCGGAGTTTCACTGCTTTATATCTATCTGTTTCTGGTTTACTGGATCAGCCATGATGCGGGCTTTGCCGCCAAGGTAGGACTGCAGATGCTGATCACTATGATCTTTTTGTATGAAATCGATGCCCTGAACGGCATGCGGGGCTGGTCTTTGCAATGGGCGATCCCGAGTATTATTTTGCTGGGAGACGGTTTGGTATTTTTGCTTATGATGCTGAACCGAAGCCGTTGGCAGAGCTATATGCTGTTGCTTTTATTTATGGGGATCTGTTCTCTGGTAATCATGGTTGCTTATTTTATGGGGAGAATAGGCAATGTGGTGATGCCTTTGATCTGCCTCTTCGTCAGCAGTTTTTATTTCTTTGGTGCGATGCTGTTTGGCGGAAAAGCGGCAGGCAGGGAGTTTCGAAGGCGTTTCCATATTTAAGGATCCGGAGGGTTTATGGCTGAAAAGAACAAGGAAGAAGTTGTTTCCGAACTGAAGAAAAAGGTCCAGAAGCTGAAAGAGGATTATGAAAACAGCGACCTTAAGAAAAACCTTGAGGAGAAAACCCGCGAGGATATCAGTCTGCGTGGAAAAACCGCCCGTGGCATCGTGAAGGTTGCTAATCATCTTCCGGTGATCGGTCCCATGCGCGTCAACGGGGACCTGCAAAACCTTGTCAGTGAGCATGAGCGCAGCTTTCGCTTTCCACCTTATCTGCAGAATACGCAGATTGACCGGAAGCTTTATAAAATGGAGCTTTTGGAGAAAAAAGGAGACCGGAGGGAAAAAAAAGAACGCTACTGTATCCTGCAGCTCCACGGCGGCGGGTATTACGGAAGACTTCACAATACCTACCGGGCAGCGGCAATGTATTTTCACGAGATCACCGGAGGCTTTGATGTGCTTTCGGTAGATTACAGGGTGGCACCTGAGCACCCCTATCCCGCGGCATTGGAAGATGCGACAGATAGCTACAGATGGCTGCTGGATCAGGGCTATCCGGCGGAGCATATCATTATATCCGGGGACTCTGCAGGCGGTGGTCTGACTCTGGCACTTTGCATGTACCTGCGGGATCGCAAAATTGCCCTTCCGGCAGGACTGATTACAATGTCGGCCTGGACCGACCTGACAAAGAGCGGTGAGTCCTATCAGGAAAACTATGATAAGGATCCCATCTTCGGTGGCAGCAGACATACTCTGGTTTATAAACGGGGGTATTATCTGAATCATGATCCGGCTACCCCCTATATCTCTCCGGTTTACGGCATCTATAATCGTTTTCCCCCTATGCTGATGCAGGTAGGGGAGCTGGAGATGCTGCTGGATGATACGCTTTCCGTGGCGGAGAAGGCCAAAGCGGCAGGTACCAAGGTAAAGGTCCATGTATATCCCGGAATGTTTCATGTCTTTCAGCTGGGACTGGGAACCTATCCGGAGTCATTGGCAGCCTGGGAAGAGGTGAAACACTTTATCCATGTGGTGACTGGAGAAGGATTTTTTGACCGGTAAATAAGGGATCAATAAGGAATTTTTCGAAAAATAAAAAAAGTGCTTGCATTTTTCGGGGATTGCTTATATGATATATAGGCAGTTGAAAATCGGGGTGTGGCTCAGTTTGGCTAGAGCGCCGCCTTAGGGAGGCGGAGGCCGCAAGTTCGAATCTTGTCACTCCGACGAAAAGGGTTGTAACGAAAGTTACAGCCCTTTTGTTATATCTGGAGACAGGGTTATAAGAACAAAGTATCCAGGATTCCCCCTGAGTATAAGCTGAGCAGGGCAGATTTCATTTCGATATGGGTTGGGGAGAGAGATGCTATAACAGAAGGAAGATTTTCGGGGCTTAAAAGCCCGGCTTCCTGATAAAGCCCGGCGGTCTCATAATAGTGGGAGCCAACCTGCGAAAGCAAAGATAAGGCTTCGGGATTGGTTTGGAAGAGATTGAAAAAACGCTCCCACTGAGCAGCTCCAAGGGAAAAGGAGGCGACCCGCTCCGAAAGAAGTCGCAAATAAAGTATGCGAGCCCGCAGGCAGTTTTGCTTTCTGAGGTGGGCCTCATACTGATCCTCGCCTTCCGTATAATCCTCCTCGCCCCCGGCTAAAAAGGGCTGGAAGCCCGAATCGGAAGGAGCGGTGCAAAAGGAAAGGCAGTTCTCATCCCAAAGGCTGAGAACCTCCGGGGACGGAGCGGTCTTTGAAAACAACATGGGAAGGGGATCGGGAAAACAACGAAGAGCCATGGCGTTTAGTAGGGCAGGCAGGAAAGCGGCATCCTCCGATAACAGCGGCCCGGAAAAGCCGGATTCTTCATAGAAATAGACCTGCTCCAGATGCTCGCATCCCAAAAAGATGTCACGGCCCAGATGCTTCACAGAAGAGGGCAGCGCGATCCATGAAAGTTCATCACAGTGGGCATAGGCCCAATCCCCGATTTCCCTCACCCCCCAAGGGATGATGTCATGAGTAAGGGTGTGATCTCCGAGATGCAGTTTTGCAGGAATTTTCTCATTCATAAAAAGAATTATAGCATATCTGAAAACGTAATGGCTATGCGGCTTTGGGGGTAAAAATAAATTGCATGATGCATGAAATTATGATAAAGTGGTGTAGTAGGCTTTACATCCGAAAGGGGATTGGGGAAAGCAATGATTCACAGCATCAGGCAGGTATTTGCCGGAACAAAGGAAATCGATGAGAAACTGAAATATCAGGCTATTTCTCTGATGATCGGCAGCGTTCATCTTATGTTTGTGCTGTTCTTCTGGACCTATCATCTCACCTTTCTGATGACTTACAACATCTGTATCGTCCTGTTTTATCTGACCATGGTTGCTATGATCGCAAAAAAGGGAGCGAGTGCCTGGGTTTTCATTTGTATTTACTTGGAGATCCTAAGTCACGGAGTCATTGCAACGCTTCTCATGGGCTGGGATTTCGGTTTTATCAACTATAATATCCCCTTGATCCCCATGAGCTTCTATATGTCCTATACGATCCCGACCTTAAAAAGAAGAATGCTATCCATTCCCCTCATCGCCTCTCTGGTGGTGCTTGTCGGTTATTTTTTAACCAACGGAATCTGCTTTATCAACGGTCCGGTTTACAAGGATGTGGTGCCGGAGCACGTAATGCATATCGTATTTATGCTGAATATGCTGGCTATCTTTATGTTCCTGTGTACCGTTGCCCTGCTGTTTTCTTTGGAGATCCGCTTCATGCAAAGGCATCTGGAGGAGGAAAATATTTCCCTGTCCAGAATGGCCAATTTTGACGCACTAACCCACCTTATGAACAGACGAAGCATGAATATCCAGTTAAAGCAGGTACTGGATGAGACGGAGATCATGGGAGAGGACTTCTGCCTCATTATGGCAGATATTGATGATTTCAAGAAGGTGAATGATACCTACGGCCATTCCAAGGGAGATGAGGTTCTTGTGGAGGTGGCCAGAGTGCTGCAGAGCAATGTCCGGGAGCAGGATAAGGTTTGCCGCTGGGGTGGTGAGGAAATGCTCATCCTTCTGCGCAGCAATATGGATATTGCCAAAGGCGTGGCACAGAGGATCTGCTCTGATATGTCACAGACAAAGATAGAAAACGGGGAAAACCCCATTTATGTGACTCTGACATTGGGGGTTTCGGCTTATGAAAAGGGCATTACCATCCGTAATATGATCGAGACCGCGGACCAGAGGATGTATCGCGGAAAACGATCCGGCAAAAACTGTGTGGTTTGGAACTGAAAAAGCCCATAAACAGGGCGTTTTTACCAATTCGGGATCCATATTGTCTGAGGGGGACAATATGGATTTTTTACTTTACCCAACCTGCAAGGTGAAGTATAATAAGAAGCGGTGGTGAAATGTACAAACGTGACGATCTGTAAGAGAAAAATATACATACAATCCCTGCTGGTTACGGGGATCCTGGGCATTTTGCTCCTGACGGGTTGCACCCAGAGCACCTTGGGGCAAAAGGATCGACCGGGCAGTGGCGATTCGGTTAGCGATGGCTACCAAAATGAAGGGTCGAAAGCTGACAAGGCCCCGGAGGGGACAACCTCCAAAGAAGCCGGAGAGCAGGTATCCCACATCGGTACGGATCCGGCAGGATATGCGATGGAGGATGTAAAGGAAGCCCTCTTCTGGGGAGAGGGATTGGCAGACACCTTCTGGATCGTGGAAGCGGATACCGGACATCGGGTTTATAAGGGAAGTCTGCAGCCCTACGAAAACTGCTCCGTCAGCGAAAACAGTCTTTGGATCGGGAGCTTTTCGGATCTGACAAATGCAGGGGATTACTATATTGAAACCCCGGTGATCGGGCAGTCGGAGATTTTTTCCGTAAAAAAAGAGCCCGCCTACAATGGGGCGGCGCTGGTAAAGCTTTGGAAGGAGCAGCTGACCCAAAAGCCGGATGCCAAAAGCCTGTTTTTAATGGGGATCACGGCAGAACTTTATCCGGAGGAAAATGAAGCCCTTTTGCAGACCCTGACAGACAACGCCGAGGCCCTGACAAGGGATATGGCCGAGCCGGGGGAGGATCCGGAGCCTTTATCGGAGCAGATCTGTATGTTGGCACAGATTGCATCTCTGACACAGACGGAGCAATCGGAAGAACTGACAAAGAATGCAAAGGACGGCTTTGAGACCCTGCAGAAACTGGCAGGAGACGGATCGGAGCATGAAAAAGCGCTGCAGGCAGCGGCCGCGGGACTTTTCAAGCTGACAGGGGACAGGCGCTATGCAGAGTCTGCCGAAGCATTTTTGACAAGGCAAAGCAGCATCACGGAGGAGAATTTTCCCGCCCTGTGGTTTTACCTGACCGCCGGATCAGAGGTGGATACGGATCTGTGCGATCGGTTGATCCGAAAACTCATCACCCGTTGCAGCAGGATCACGGAGCAGATGGAACAGGAAGCGCTTCCCTATGCTTTGACAGATGAGGACCTGGAGGAGAAGCTGTTTGAAGTACGGCTGCTTTCCCTGGGAGATTATATTCTTGTCAGCAAGGAGTACGAGACGGCGAAAAACCGAAGGCTTCATCGCTTATCCTTATCGGGGATGGCTCCGAAGGCCATTCAGGATCCGCAGCTTTTGGCAGAGCTGTACCTGGCAGGATTTTAACAGGATAGGAATCCGGTTTGTAGAAAAAGCCGGATCAGATATACAGAAACATTACATACAAGAAAGGCAGAAAACATGAAGATCGTAGTATTAGCAGGCGGTACCAGTACGGAGAGAGATGTTTCGCTGGTAACCGGAAAGATGGTTTACAGGGCACTGAAGGAAAACGGACATCAGGTAGTTTTGCTGGATGCCTTTATGGGATATCCCGAAAGCGACTGTGAAAACGTATTTGATGCAGACAGGGAGTGGGATAAGGAGATCGCTATGATCGGCGCTGAGAACCCCGACCTTGAGAGTATCAAACAAAAGCGCCCCGGCAAGGGCTTCTTCGGACCCAACGTGCTTTCCATCTGCCAGATGTCGGACATCGTATTTATGGCTTTGCACGGAGCCAACGGAGAGGACGGAAAGGTACAGGCCACCTTCGATCTGTTTGAGATCAAATATACAGGCTGCAATCCCTTAGGTGCCGCAGTCAGCATGGATAAGAGCATTTCCAAGCAGCTATTCAGAGAGCAGAAGGTTCCGACTCCCGCAGGGATCATCGTAAAGAAGGGACAGGAGCCTGCAGAGGACAGCCTTCCCGCTTTCCCGCTGGTAGTAAAGGTTTCCAACGGCGGTTCCAGCGTCGGGGTATATATGGTGAAAACCATCGAGGAGTACAGAGAATCGTTAGCAATGGCTTACAAATACAACGATGAGGTCATTGTAGAACAGTATATTTCCGGCAGAGAGTTTTCCGTGGGTGTCATCGAAGGCAAGGCCCTTCCCATTATCGAGATCGCACCCAAGAGCGGATTTTACGATTACAAGAATAAATACCAGGCAGGAAGCACCGTTGAGACCTGCCCTGCAGAGCTATCGGATGCACAGACAAAGCAGATGCAGGATTATGCAGAGAAGGCTTATGAGGCGCTGCATATTGATTCCTACGCCCGCATTGATGTGATGATGGATCAGGCCGGCAACATGTTTGTCCTTGAGGCCAATACCCTGCCGGGTATGACCCCTACCTCTTTGCTTCCCCAGGAAGCAGCGGCAGTGGGCGTAAACTTCAATCAGCTTTGCGAACAGCTTATTCAGGTTTCCCTTCGCAAATGGGAAGCATAAGTACGATAAAAAGGAAATTGAGGAACTGTAAATGAAAGGTTTAACCCTGAGTGTCATTGCAAAAGCAGTAAACGGCGTCTATCACGGACCAAAGGAAAAACTGGACAAAGAGATCGCCGGGGCCTGCTTTGATTCCCGGAAGCTGGTAAAGGACGGACTGTTTTTTGCCACCAAGGGAGAGCGAACCAACGGACATAAGTTTTTGCCCCAGGTATATGAAAACGGCGCCCTTTGCTGCGTGGTAGAAAGAGAGTTGGAAGAGCAGGATCTTCCCGAGGGAATGAAATTAGAGCAGGTATCCTACATTGTGGTGCCGGACAGCTTTATCGCCATCAGGCGGCTTGCCATGTACTATCGAAAGAGCCTGGACGTAAAGGTGGTGGGGGTTACCGGAAGCGTGGGAAAGACCAGCACCAAGGAACTGATCGCAGCGGTTCTTTCTGCAAAGTTTCGAGTATTCAAAACTGAAGCCAATCATAACAATATTTTAGGACTGTCCATGATGATCTTTGAGCTTCGGCCGGAGCATGAGGTGGCAGTGTTGGAAATGGGCATCAGCGATTTCGGTGAGATGGCCCTTTTGGCTTCCGTAGCAAGACCGGATATCGGCGTCATCACCAACATCGGACAGTGCCATCTGGAAAACCTGGGAGATCGGGACGGGATCCTTTTGGCAAAGACGGAGTTTTTCGGATATCTTCCGAAGGACGGAAGAGTGGTACTCAACGGCGGAGATGATAAACTGGCCGCCATTTCTCAGGTTGCAGGACAGGCGCCTGTCTTTTTCAATGATGAGAAAACCTGCTTCGCAGACAAAGTTGTTAGCCGCGGCTTACTGGGAACGGAGTGTGTGATCCATACACCGGAATTTGATGTTAATGCCGACATCCCGGTACCCGGAGCCCATCAGATCTTAAATGCCATGGCAGCGGTCCGGGTGGGACAGCTTCTGGGCATGACAAAGGAGCAGATCGAGGAAGGCATTCGCAACACCGAAACCATAAAGGGACGGGGCAAGGTGATGGAAACGCCGTTGTTTACCCTGATTGACGATGCCTATAATGCAAATCCGGTATCCATGATGGCCGGACTGAGATTGCTGAGCGAAGCGGATACCAGAACCGTGGCCATCCTGGGAGATATGTTTGAGCTTGGAACCGACGAGAGAGCCCTTCACAGAGGCGTTGGCGAAGGGATGAAGGAAGAAGGCATCGCGCCGGATGTGCTGATCTGTATCGGAGATCTGGCAGGGGAAATTTATGAGGGCGCAGAAGGCGTCTGTGAGAGATATCATTATCCGGATAAGGAAAGCTTTTTAGATGAGGGGATCGGGCATCTTGCAAAGGGAGATACCATCCTTTTGAAGGCTTCCCACGGAATGGCGTTTGACGCGCTGGTAAAGGCTTTGGAGGGGAAAACAAGCCTTGAATAGAAAGCAGGATTTGGGCTATAATTGATGCGGTGAGGAACTTTTATGGACTACAATCAATTTCTGCAAGCAGAGAAAAACCAGCAGTACTTTATGGCGATGCGCCCGGTGTTCAACAAGAAGGCGCTGTTTGCCGACATGTCTTCGGACTATGTGATCCCGCCGGAACCGAAGCCATTTTCCAGGGTGAAGATCCGGTTTCGTACAGGAAGAAACAACGTGGATTTTGTTTTCCTGGCACACAATGCACACCAGCATATGATGCATTTTGCAGAGCGGGACGGAGAGTTTGATTACTTCGAGATCGAAGTGCCGTTGGAGGATAAAAAGTTCGAATACTACTTCGTGATCAAGGTGGGGAAACTGACCTGCTACTATGATCTGCGAGGTGCGGTAAAAGAAGTACAGGAATACTATTACTTTAAACTGATACCCGGTAACGCTGTACCCGATTGGGCCAAAGGTGCCGTTATGTATCAGATCTATGTGGATCGTTTTTACAACGGAGATCCCACCAATGACGTGCTGGATCACGAGTACAACTACATCGGAGAGCATGTCACCCGGGTAACGGACTGGGGAAAATATCCCGCCATGATGGGTGTCAGGGAGTTTTACGGCGGCGACCTGCAGGGGGTTCTGGACAAGATGGACTATCTCCAGGAGCTGGGAGTGGATGTAATCTATTTCAATCCGCTGTTCGTTTCGCCCTCCAATCATAAATATGATATTCAGGATTATGACTATATCGATCCCCACATCGGAAGGATTGTAGAGGATGAAGGGGAATTGCTTCCGGAAGGGGAGCATGAAAACCGCAAGGCATCCCGGTATATCAACCGTATCGCCAATAAGAAAAACCTGGAAGCATCCAATCAGTTGTTTGCAGAGCTGGTGCAGGAAGCCCACAACAGAGGGATCCGCGTGATCCTGGATGGGGTGTTCAACCACTGCGGCTCCTTTAACAAATGGATGGACAGAGAGCGGGTGTATGAAAACTTTGAAGGCTATCCCAAGGGGGCATATGTTGCAGAGGACAGTCCTTACCGCGGCTACTTTGAATTTTTCCGCCAGGACCAATGGCCCTACAACGGCACCTATGACGGCTGGTGGGGACATGATACTCTGCCGAAGCTGAACTATGAGGGCTCCCAGCAGCTGTACGATTATGTATTGGAGATCGGTAAAAAATGGGTATCCCCTCCCTATAACGTAGATGGCTGGCGTCTTGACGTGGCAGCGGATCTGGGACACAGTCCGGAGATGAACCACAGATTCTGGAAGGACTTTCATACGGCCGTGAAGGAGGCTAACCCCGATGCCATCGTACTGGCGGAGCATTACGGCTCGCCGAAGGAGTGGATCGAGAACGGGGAGTGGGATACGGTCATGAACTATGATGCCTTTATGGAGCCGGTGACCTGGTTCTTGACGGGCATGCAGAAGCACAGTGACGATTACCGGGAGGATCTTTTAGGCAATGCCGACAGCTTCTGGGGCGCTATGATCCACCACGGAGCGGCCTTTACCCAGCCGGCGCTGATGATCGCCATGAACGAGCTTTCCAATCATGATCACTCCAGATTCCTGACCCGTACCAACAAGAAGGTGGGCAGGGTCAATACCCTGGGAAGCGAAGCGGCCGGATGGGATATCAACAAGGCGGTCATGCGGGAGGCAGTGCTGATCCAGATGACCTGGCCCGGCGCACCTACCATCTATTATGGAGATGAAGCCGGAGTTTGCGGCTTTACGGATCCCGATAACAGAAGGACCTATCCCTGGGGCAATGAGGATCAGGAGCTGATTGCCTTCCACAAGGAGATGATCCGGATCCATAAGGAAAACGAGGAACTTTTGACAGGTTCCCTGAAGAAGGAATATACGGATTACAACGTGATCTCTTACGCCAGATTCAATCGTAAGCAGTCAAGCCTCATTGTAGTGAATAACAACAATCATGAGATCACGGCTCAGATCTCTGTTTGGGATATGGGCGCAGCACTGGAAGGCACCATGCAGCGACTGATGCTGACAGATTGCGACGGCTTTACAACGGAGCCGGCAGAGTATGAGATCCACGCCGGAAAGGTAGAGATCACCTTAAAAGCCACTGCAGGTATCGTACTGAAGTTTCAACCGGATCCTATGGAGCTTTTGATCCGGGAAAAATAAAAGCCGGGAAGGCAGAATGGGGGCAAATATGGGAGCAGGAATCGCAAACGAAGAATTTCATGACATTGAAAAGATTCAGGATCAGACCAGACAGATCGTAGAGGACCTTTTGAAGGTTGCAGATCTGGAGGAGGGCGATCTTCTGGTGGTAGGTTGTTCCTCCAGCGAGATTGCAGGTCATCGCATCGGCAGCTTTTCCGGGCAGGACATCGGAAAGGCGGTAGCGCTTACGATCCTGGATATCATAAGACCCAGAGGGATCTTTCTTGCAGCCCAGTGCTGTGAGCATCTGAACAGAGCACTGATCGTAGAGAAAAAATATGCAGATGCCATGCGGCTTCCCGTCGTGAATGTAAAGCCGCAGCTGAAGGCAGGGGGCTCCTTTGCCACGGCGGTATATGAGCTTATGTCAAAGCCCGTTGCCCTGGAAGAGGTGAAAGCCCAGGCAGGCATCGATATCGGAAGTACACTCATCGGCATGCACCTGATGCCTGTAGCAGTTCCCGTGAGAGCGGGCATCGACAAGATCGGAGATGCTTTTGTGGTTTGTGCCAGAACCAGGCCCAAGTACATCGGCGGTGAGAGAGCATCCTACATCAAGGAAAAACAGGAAAGAGCACAATAGAGCATAAAAGACAGGAGGGTTACAAGATGAAGAGAATCGGAATGTTGACCAGCGGCGGAGATTGTCAGGCTTTGAATGCAGCCATGCGTGGTGTGGTAAAGAGTATCACCAACGCAGAGAAGGACGTAGAGATCTACGGATTTCTGGAGGGATATAAGGGACTGATCTATGGTAACTTTACCATGCTGACAGGGAAGGATTTCTCCGGCATTTTGACAAAGGGCGGAACCATCTTAGGATCCAGCAGAACTCCCTTTAAGCTCATCCGTGAGCCGGATGAGAATGGACTGGACAAGGTTGAGGCTATGAAGCAGAACTACTACAAGCTGAAACTGGATTGTCTTGTGATCCTGGGCGGAAACGGTACCCATAAAACCGCAAACCTGCTTCGGGAAGAGGGCCTGAACGTAGTAACCCTTCCCAAGACCATTGACAATGACCTTTGGGGAACGGATATGACCTTCGGTTTCCAGACCGCAGTGGATATTGCTACGGAAGCCATCGACAGGATCCATACCACTGCAGACTCCCACGGTCGTGTATTCATCGTAGAGGTTATGGGACATAAGGTAGGTTGGCTGACCCTGAATGCAGGTATGGCCAGCGGTGCGGACATCATTCTGATCCCCGAGATCCCTTATGACATTGATAAGATCATTGACAAGATCCATGAAAGAACCGCCAGAGGCAGCAAGTTCACTATTCTTGCTGTAGCAGAAGGCGCCATCTCCAAGAAAGACGCTAAGCTTTCCAAGAAAGAATACAAGGAAAAGATGAAGAATTACAAGTATCCTTCCGTATCCTACGAGATCGCAGATATTCTGCGGGAAAAAGCAGGCGTGGATGTACGTGTAACCGTACCGGGACACACCCAGCGTGGCGGAAGCCCCTGTCCTTACGACAGAGTCTTTGCATCCAGACTGGGCTCTGAGGCTGGCAAGCTGATCCTCAAGGGTGAGTACGGTTTCATGGTAGGTATCAAGAACCGTGAGATCATCAAGGTTCCTTTGGAAGAGGTAGCAGGAAAGCTGAAATCCGTTTCCGCAGATGCCACCATCGTAAAGGAAGCTAAGATGCTCGGCATTTCGTTTGGGGATTGATCATGTCATATCAGGCATTATACAGAAAATTCAGACCCTCGGAGTTTGATGAGGTAA
Organism: Lachnospiraceae bacterium; assembly: GCA_016282595.1. Classification (GTDB taxonomy): domain Bacteria; phylum Bacillota; class Clostridia; order Lachnospirales; family Lachnospiraceae; genus RGIG7926. The sequence goes on along the minus strand of JAEEKV010000143.1, from coordinate 5,252 downwards.
AAGGGCAGGAGGCCATTGTCACCACCCTTCGGAATCAGCTCCGTACCGCAAGAGTGGGACATGCGTACCTGTTCTGCGGAACCAGAGGAACGGGAAAAACCACCATCGCAAAGATCATGGCAAAGGCCGTAAACTGCGAGAATCCCCAGGACGGCAACCCCTGTGGGGAGTGCAGGATGTGCAAGGCCATTGCATCCGGCGCATCCATGAATGTGATCGAAATGGATGCTGCTTCCAACAACGGCGTGGATGATATCCGTCAGATCGTGGAGGAGGTTTCCTATTCTCCGGCTGAGGGAAAATACAGGGTTTATATCATTGATGAGGTTCACATGCTCAGCACGGGCGCTTTCAATGCACTGCTGAAAACTTTGGAGGAGCCCCCCAGCTATGTGATCTTTATCCTGGCAACCACAGAGGCCAACAAGATCCCCATCACCATTCTGTCCCGTTGTCAGCGGTATGATTTCAAGCGCATTGACATCGATACCATTGCAGCAAGACTGGGAGAGTTGATGGAGCAGGAGGGCGTACAGGTAGAAGAGAAGGCCCTTCGGTATATCGCAAGAAAAGCAGACGGTTCCATGAGAGACGGACTGAGTCTTTTGGATCAGTGCATTGCCTTTCATTTCGGAGAAGTTCTGACCTATGACGTAGTGCTGGATGTGCTTGGCGTAGTGGATAGCGAGATCTTCGGCAAGCTCTTTTCCGCCTGCGTAAAACAGGATGTGGCAGCTGCACTTTTGACCCTACACGAAGTGGTGATGCAGGGAAGGGATCTGCAGCAGTTCATCAGCGATTTTATCTGGTATTTAAGAAGTCTTTTATTATTGAAGGTATCCGATGGCATCGAGGATGTGGTGGAGGCTTCCTCGGAGCGGCTTGCCATTATGAAGCAGGAAGCCGAGCAGGTTTCCGATGAAGCGCTCATGCGCTACATCCGGATTGTTTCGGAGCTGCAGGGTAAGCTGCGGTATGAAACCTCCAAGCGGGTGATGATCGAGATTGCGCTCATTAAGATCTGCCGTCCCCAGACGGAAACCAAAAACGATGCCCTCATCGCAAGGATCCGGGATCTGGAATACAAGCTGGAAAGCGGACAGTATCAGGTGGCCGCTCCGGCAGGACAGGTTGCAGCCGCGCCAAGTCAGGATGCGGCAGAGCAGGAAAAAAAAACAAAAGCTTTGGTGAAGGCAATCCCTGAGGATATCAAGCTGATAGTGCAGCGCTGGGAGGAAATCAAGGTTCGGGCCCAGGCGCCCATGAAGATCTATCTACAGTCCGTCAGACTGTCGGCAGAGGATGATAAGCTTATCGTGGTAGTGCCGGACGGCGGTGCCAAGGATTACTTTATGGATGAGGATCATCCCGAGGAACGGCAGGCCAGGTGCGATGAACTGAAACGTATGATAGAGGCACTGATCCATAAGGATGTGGAGATCACCTTTAAGGCTTTGCAAAAGGACCAGCCCTTTGAGCGGTCGATCTATCCCGATGTGGAAAGGATCATCCGGATGGAGATCGAGCAGGGACCGGATGAGGACGGAGACGATCCCTTAGATTAAAAGAAATTTGCCCATTAAATGGGTATAAATACCCCTGAAGGGGCATAAAGGAGGATATTACAAATGGCAAAAAGAGGCGGATTTCCGGCAGGCAGTATGCCGGGAAACATGAGCAATATGTTAAAGCAGGCTCAGAGAATGCAGAGGCAGATGGAGGAAAGCCAGAAGCAGTTGGAGGAGCAGGAGTTTTCCGCTACTGCAGGCGGCTCTGCAGTTGAGGTTACGGTAACAGGAAAGAAAATGATCTCCAAGATCAAATTAGATCCCGATGCCGTTGATCCCGAAGATGTGGAAATGCTGGAGGATCTGATCCTGGCAGCAGCCAATGAAGCTCTGGGAAAAGCAGACGAAGCAAGCGAAAAGCTGATGGGCAGCATTTCCGGCGGATTGAATCTGCCGTTCTAAAAGGGAGCATCCATGGATCTGTACAGCGGTGTTTTAAGCAAATTGATCGAAGAGTTTGCATCCCTGCCCGGCATCGGCCAAAAGACGGCACAACGCCTGGCTTTTCATATGGTGAATCAGCCAAAGGAAAAGGTGGAGCGCTTTGCCTCTGTAATGATGGAGGCCAGAGAAAAGATCTGCTATTGTAAGGAATGCTTTACCTTAACGGATCGGGAGATCTGTCCCATTTGTGCCGATGAAAAAAGAGACCATTCCACCATTATGGTGGTGGAGACCACCAGGGATCAGGCGGCCTATGAAAAAACGGGAAAGTATGACGGCGTTTATCATGTTTTACATGGAGCTATTTCCCCTATGCTGGGCATCGGCCCCAATGATATCCGCTTAAAGGAACTGATCCAGAGACTGGAAAAGGACGTGGATGAAGTCATCATTGCCACCAATTCCACCTTAGAGGGAGAGACCACGGCAATGTATTTAAGCAAGCTGATCAAACCCACCGGAATTAAATGCAGCCGCATTGCCAGCGGTGTTCCCGTAGGAGGAGACCTGGAGTATATCGATGAGGTAACCCTCCTTCGCGCCCTTGAGGGCAGACAGGAACTGTAGGGACCTTTGGACGGAACGTATATCAACTAATAATATAGAGGAGAAACGTAATGATCGAGAAAACAAAATTCGGCGTAACCGTAGGCAAAGAAGAGATTTCTCTTTACACCCTTACCAATCAAAAGGGAATGAAGGCACAGGTCACAGACTTCGGTGCCATTTTGGTGAGTCTTTATGTACCCAATGCAGACGGACAGATCGCTGATGTGGTCCTGGGCTATGACAGGGCAAAGGACTATTTTATCAACGGAAGCTGCTTCGGTGCAACCATCGGACCCGTAGCCAACAGAACGGAGGATGCATGGTTTGAACTGGGTGGCACCATTTACAACCTGCCCATCAACGATGGTGACAACAACCTCCACAGCGATGTGGAGCGGGGACTTCACAAGACCATGTGGAGCGCAGAGGTGGATGAGGCTAAAAACGCAGTGACCTTCCGGGTATCTTCTCCCGATGGCTGGCTGGGCTTCCCGGGTAACAGAAAGTTTGCAGTGACTTACTCTTTGGACGAGGAAAACGGCTTAACCATTCAGTATTTTGCTACAACAGATAAGGATACCATGATCAATCCCACCAACCACTCCTATTTTAATCTGAAGGGAGAGGGTTGTGAAAAGACCATTGAGGATGCCTTTGTATGGCTGAAAGCATCCCGCTATACCCCTGTGGTAAGAGGTGCCATCCCTACAGGTGAGCTTGCTCCCGTAGCAGGAACTCCTTTTGATTTCACCACGGAAAAACAGATCAGCAAAGAGATCGACGCTGAAAACGCACAGCTTGCACTGGTAGGCGGCTATGATCACAACTTTGTGATCGATGACTATGAAAAAGGGAAGATCCAGAAGGTGGCTACTCTCCGGGATCCTGAAGCAAAGAGGATGATGGAGGTTTATACCGATCTGCCCGGCATTCAATTTTACTCCGGCAATAACATGGTAGAGGAGCTGGGAAAGAACGATGCCCTTTATCCCTGGAGAGGCGGTGTCTGCTTCGAGACCCAGTATTTCCCCAACAGCGCAAAGGATGAAAGATTCGAGCGTCCGATCCTCAAGGCAGGGGAGACTTTTGAAAGCACCACCGTTTATAAGTTTGTATAGGTAGTTATGGAATATCAGGAACAACAGTTTAAGTACAATTTAAAAAAGCTTTACATCACTTTTCTGGTCATTATCCTCGTGGCGGCGGTTGCCCTTTTGATCAAGATCCAGATTGACAACCAGGTCTATACCAGGTGTGAGATCCGGGACAGGCTGGAAAAGGTGGGAAGTGCCAACAGTGAATTCGCATCCTATAACGGCAATCTGCTTTGCTACAGCATGGATGGTATTTCGGCTTACGATAAAAACGGAAACCAGCTGTGGAACCAGACCTTTCAGATGCAGAATGTCATGGTAAAGACCTCCGGTGATTTTGTGGTCTGTGCGGACTATCAGGGTAAGAATCTTTATCTCATCGGAAAAAAGGGGTTGGTTAAGATGATCGAGACCAACCTGCCGATCCTGAGTATTGACGTATCCTTTCAGGGAATTGCCATAGCGCAGCTTCAGGATGAGGATAAGGTTTATATGGAGATGTATGCATCCGATGGTAGTGTCATCACCACCTACCGCACCACCATGCGCAACTTCGGCTATCCTTTGGCCTATGCCATCAGTGCGGATAATATTAAGGTAGCAGTTTCCTATTTAAAAGCAGTGGGCGGACAGATCAGTACCAGCCTGGCCTTTTACAACTTCGGCGGCGTGGGACAAAATGAGACCGATAACCTTGTCAGCGCCTTTGAGTGCGAGGACGAGGTGCTTCCCTTTGTGACCTTCCCCAAGGAAGATATTGCGCTGGCAGTGGGTAACCATAAGATCAGACTCTTTGAAGGCAAGCAAAAGCCTGCCCTGGTAAAGGAGCTGGAGCAAAGTCAGGAGATCCACGCCCTTTATCATAATGAAAACTATTTCGCCGTCATTTTGAATTCCTCCCGAGGGGCCGGAAGCTATGACGCCGTGGTTTATGATCTGAAGGGAAATGAAAAGATCACTGCCCCCATCGATTTCGATTATACCGATGTCATCGTGGAGGATAATCGCCTCATTGCATATAACCAGACCGATATGACTATCGTGGGATATAACGGCGTGGTGAAATACAATGGGGAGCTGAGCGGCGGCGTACGCCGGATCATTCCCATGGATGCTTACTCGAAATTCCTGTTTGTATATGAAGATAAACTGGAGAAAATCAGGCTTCGTTAGGGGGATTTTGAAAAAGTTTTATTTTGATTCTTTTTTTTGAAAAAAAGTATTGACATTCCCAAATTAAAATGCTACTATCATTAAGCCGCTTGCGAAAACAAGCGGCGTTATAAACGCAGAAAGCGCTGATTTTAAGCGCCCTATGAACCTTGACAAATGAACAACAACCGATCCCTGAAAATTCTAAAAAGTAGAAATTCAGAGAAACAAAACCTAGACAGTAATGAAGGTTAGAATGGCTAACGTCGTTCTGATCGGATTAAACTATTTTAACATGAGAGTTTGATCCTGGCTCAGGATGAACGCTGGCGGCGTGCTTAACACATGCAAGTCGAACGGAGTATTGACGCTGCAGAGATTTCGGTCGAAGCTTGTTAATACTTAGTGGCGGACGGGTGAGTAACGCGTGGGTAACCTGCCGTAT
>JAEEKV010000142.1 GCA_016282595.1 Lachnospiraceae bacterium | reverse complement strand
GGAGTTGTAACAGATGCCGTCAGAGAGGAAACGCAGAAGGCGGATGTGAAGCTCATTGATGATTATGAAGCATCAATCATGAGGGGAGATAACACGCCGAAGGTCAAGAACATTGCCCAGCAGATCTTCGCCGGGATAAGAGATCTGTTCTCCAGGGCGGCAGAAAAGATCCTGGGATCCATTAAGAAAACTCTTTCGGATCCTGAGGTCAAGGCAAGAAACATTGGTGAGATCAAGGAAAGAGGAAGAGTATCCATTGCTGACAAGCTTGCAAAGTACAAGGAAGAGGCAAGGCTCCATAATGAGTCCTCTGTTCCTAAGCAGAATGTAAGAAAGGGGTGGGAGCGATCATGAGTCCTTTTGATGTTGTAAGGGAAAATGTAACCGCCCGGCAAGTGGCAGAATACTACGGATTAAAGGTAAACCGAAACGGAATGGCCTGCTGTCCGTTCCACGATGACAGATCGCCTAGCATGAAGATCGATAACCGATATTACTGTTTCGGATGCCTGGCAAAAGGGGATGCCGTTGATTATGTGGCCCGGTTGTTTGGTCTGGGACCGAAGGATGCAGCTGAGAAGATATGCGCAGATTTCGGGCTTGCTTATGACCGGGACCGGCACGGATCACCGCCCAGGGCGAAACCGATAAAACCGAAAAAGACAGATGAGCAGCTATTCAAAGAAGCTGAGAGATATGTCTTTATGGTGTTATGTGATTATCACGATATGCTCTTGAAATGGAAAACTGAATATGCGCCGAAGTCTCCGGATGAGGAGTTTCATCCGTACTTCATAGAAGCTCTGCGGGAGATCGACCATGTTGAGTATCTGCTTGATACTTTGTTGGATGGAGATATTTCTGACAGAGCTTTTTTATTATCAGAATATGGAAAGAAGGTACAGGATATTGAAAAACGATTACGAAGAATTAAAGAACTTGCCGCCGGATGTGATAGATAAGGTCATGAAAGCGGTAAAGGAGATAGAAAAAAATCAGAATGGAGCAGATGAGTATCCACTCTGGTGGGACGGCAAGCAGTTGGATGAGATCGCTTTTTGCGAATGGTTTGCCAACAAGCACGAGCTTATGTATGTCGGATCACAGTTCTTTGATATTGACGGTTTTCTGACCGAAGAGAGGCTTTCAAAAGAGATTCTGGAGGATATTGAGCCTTATATCAAATCGAACCTCTCAAACCGCATCAGAAGGCTTATGGATGTGCTCAAATTGAAGAACATGGCAGAGCGACTCCCGATGCAGGAAGATCGGATCCATTTTCATAACGGAACCTACTTCCTGGATGGCGGCTTTGTACCGGAGAAGGAGTTCTGTTCAAACAGACTTCCGGTCAATTATGTGGCAGATGCCCCGGAACCTAAGTATTGGTTGTCCTTCCTGGGCCAGTTGCTTTATGAGGATGATATCCCTACGCTGCAGGAGTTCATGGGGTATTGTCTGATCCCCACAACAAAGGCGCAGGCGATGCTGATGCTGATCGGAAGCGGGGGCGAAGGTAAATCAAGAGTCGGCCTGGTGATGAAGCAGATCCTGGGAGATAACATGAATGTCTGCTCAGTTTCAAAGCTATCGACAAACAAGTTCTGCCCGGCAGACCAGGAAGGAAAGCTGCTCATGGTCGATGATGATATGCAGATGGAAGCATTGCGTGATACCAACGTATTAAAGGCAATCATCACGATGGAAGATAAGATGGATCTGGAACGGAAGGGCAAGCAGAGCTACCAGGGATATCTGTATGTCCGGATCATGGCATTCAGCAACGGAACGCTCAGTTCCCTTTATGACAGATCGGACGGATTCTACCGCAGGCAGATCATTCTGAATGTGAGGGAGAAGGATCCGAACAGAGTAGATGACAAATCCCTTATGGCGAAGCTGAATAAGGAAAAGGAGTCCATTGCATTGTGGGCGCTGGAAGGCCTTAAGCGGCTTGCAGATAACGGATTCCATTTCACCATAAGCGAAAGGGCGAAGGAGAACCTGGAAGAGTCCAAGAAGGAAGATGACAACATCATAGACTTCTTCGACTCTGACGGATATCTACTCTTTCAGCCGGATGCGGAGATTCCGACAAAGGATCTGTATGATATCTACCTGGAATGGTGTGAGGACAATGGGGAGAAACCAAGAGTTATGAGTTCTTTCTCCAAATTCCTTAAGATCAATGCAGATAAGTACGGCCTGGTATATGACAAAAACATTCAGCTTAGGAATGGAAAGAAGGTAAGAGGGTACCACGGGGTGTGCAGGCATCCCGGACCGTGCCCTTTTGATAATGCGGGGAAGGCGGCATAGGCATGTAGGCACTTGATTTTGAAGGTGGTTCGATTTTTTTATATGAGCCAACTTTTTTCAATTATTTCGGATTTTACGTGCCTATGTGACTAAAGACAGTAAACACAAGGCTTTGAAGGTAATTGCTTGATGCCTAAGTATGTGCCTTTAAGTGCCTATTTATTGTTAGGAACACGGAATAAGAGTTTTTATGAAATAATACGTTTAGTGACGGAAAGGAGTATCATAATTGAATATTGAACAGAATGTCAAGGATGCGAATTCCACAAAAGAACTCGTGTCCTTTTTTGATGTAGAGAAAAAACGCGGACATGTGCCGAAAGGGATGTTTACGCGAAAAGAGGCGGCGGAGTACCTGGGGATCAGTGTTACCACATTAGATTCCGCAAGAAATAACGGAAAGATCGCCTATGTTCAGTATGTTGAGAACGGCAGCGTGTTTTTTACCGAGACTGCACTTGAAGAATTTGTAGCCAGGTGTACCCACCGGGCCACCCCACAGAAAGAAAGCATGATAACTTATCGTAAACGCAGGGCGTGATCGCTCTGCTCTTTGACAACATTGAGAAGCTGATGTGTTTTTTGATAAAAATATCCTATCAGCGCTGAGAATAAAAAAAATGGGAGGTGCCAAGATGGCAAAAAGAAAAACGATTCCGAATTACGGAACAGTTACAATGAACGGCATAGAGTACTACAGAACACGAATCTTGGATGCTGATGGGAAGAGGGTTGCACTCTATGGAAGAACCCGTGAAGAACTTTATGATAAAGTCGAAGAAGCAAAAAAACAGATCGAAGACTGTACATTCAGGCGAGAAATGCCTACGGTAAAAGAGTACTGTGAGAAGTGGCTTCTGATGCAATCGGCTCATGTGCGTAATACTACTATGATAGATTACACATCAAAGGTGAAGAATTATATCATCAAGCCGCTCGGCCATATGTATATGGCGGATGTGACAACAGATGATATCAGGCTGGCGGTCCTTCCAGCCGCCAAGAAGTCGGAATCGGTATATAGTTCTGTGAATATGCTGATGAAATGCATATTCTATTCTGCTGAGGACAGTCATATTATAGATGAGAATCCGACAAGGAAGCTGTCTGCAAAGGGCGGAATCCCGCAGAAGGAGAAGGAGGCTCTTACCGATGAGCAGGTGGAACAGTTACTTGATGCAATCAGGGGGCTTCCACCTTATGTATTCGTTATGATCGGTCTTTATGCCGGACTTAGAAGAGAAGAAATACTTGCCCTGAAATGGGATTGTGTGCATCTTGATGAGGAGGCACCGTATCTTTCCGTGAGACGTGCCTGGCATGTGGAACATAACAGACCGGTCATACTGACAGAACTTAAGACAAAAGCAGCAAGGAGAGATGTTCCTCTTCCGCAGCGTCTGGTTGATTGCCTCAGGGAGGCAAAGGCGAATTCAAATTCAGAATATGTAGTAGCAAACAGGGACGGAGAGCCGTTATCATACACGCAGTTTAAACGTGTTTGGCAGTATATTCGAACTCGCTCCACCAAAGAGCGCACATATGTAAGGTATGTAAACGGTGAGAAAATCAAGCACACCGTTAAGCCGGTGTTGGGGCAACCGGCACCTCATAACGGAAAGGTGATTTACAGTTTGGATTTTCAGGTTACCCCGCACCAGTTACGACATACATATATTACAAACCTGATATATGCACATGTAGATCCCAAGACGGTGCAGTATCTGGCAGGGCACGAAAACAGTAAAGTTACAATGGACATATATGCCAAGGTAAAGTATAATAAGCCTACAGAACTGGCAGCCGTAGTAAATAGTGCATTTGGTCAATGACTTGGCTGACGGTGAACAATCCCTAGGATGGGTTAAAATAGGGGTTAAAAATCCAGACCACACCGTGATAGCCAGTAAAATCAAGGGATAGAGCCCGTAAGAACCAATGAAATACGGTCTCAAAGCAGCGAGACGCGCACCGCAGTTTTCGAAGAGATAAGGATTACTGCGAAATACAGCAGATGGAAAGAGTTTCCGAGTTTACTCGAGAAACTCTTTTTATTTGCTGTATTTCATTGGAATGCAAGATGCGAGCGAGGAAATGCGAAGCATTTTCGAGCTTGCATCTTGCATTCGCAGTAATCCTTATCTCTTTACACAAATATTTTTATCTATGTTCGCGAATATTGCATTGGATACCGTCAAATGGTAAGATGTTATAGTACTGTGTAAAAATGCAAGCTTTATGTTAGGAAAG
>JAEEKV010000141.1 GCA_016282595.1 Lachnospiraceae bacterium | reverse complement strand
GCAGATCACCAGAAACAAAAACAGAGCCCAGATGAGAAAGTTTACACCCTGTCCGTGCCATAGTCCCGTCAGGGCCCAAACCAGCAGCAGATTGAAAAAGCATCGCACCTTTCCTTCCCTGCTTCCTCCCAGGGGAATATACACATAGTCCCGGAAAAACCGTCCCAGGGTAACATGCCAGCGCCTGTAAAAATCCGACACCGAAGCTGCCGCATAAGGATGGTGAAAGTTTTCGATGTAAGGGTATCCCAGCATCATCAAAAGTCCCGCTGCCATCAGGGAGTATCCCCAAAAATCAAAATACAGCTGCAGACTGTATCCGTATATTCCCATCCAGGCAAAGGGGGTGGAAATACTCTCATATCCGATCCTGGTAAGCCTTGCAAAGAAGGCTGCAAATTCATCTGCCAAAAGTACCTTCATGACAAGTCCGCTCATAAGGAGCATGATGCCGTCCTCGGCACCTTGAAGATCCATATGCCGGACCTCCCCGTCTTCTCCTGCAAACTGCTGCTCATAGCGCATGATAGGCCCCTGCAAAAGCTGGGGAAACATGACAAAGTAGCCGGCCGTTTCCCAAAAGCTGGGCCGCTCCTTTATCTTTTCACGATAAAGGTCCGCCTGGAAGGATACCATTTTCAAAAGATAAAAGCTCATACCCAGGGGAATGGCAGACAGCCCATCCCAGGCCTTTGTTCCCACTATCAGCTTCACGGCCACCAGTAGCCCTAAATCCAGCAGGATCAGAAGTGTGGTCCGCAGGCGGCTTTTTTCCTTTGCCAAAAGCCAGTTCAAAAACGTGATGCCTGCCAGCACAAAAACAAAACGCGGCTCCAGGGCCGCATAATAAAGCAGACTCCCTACCACCAGGATCACATTTCGGTATCGGGGGCCTGCAAGCAGATATATCAAAAAGAATATGGGTAAAAACCGGAACAAAAACAGAATCCCGGTAAACAACATTGCATCCATTTAGATCCCTCTGATCAAAAGTCCGGCGATCACCACCAGCACCACTTCCGCGCCGATCATAAACAGCACCACCGGGACATCCTTCCATCCCATGTTTTTCCGCATCTGGTCATGAACGGGGAAACGGATATTTGTTAAAAACTTGATCTTAAAGAACCGGATTATGAATACCTTCACCAGTCCCAAACCACCGTCTATGATAAATACCAGTCCCAGCAACAGAAAGGACAGGGGATGCTGACTTTTCATGGCGATGATGGCCAGCCAGATCCCGATGGCCCGGGATCCCGCATCTCCCATAAGCATGGTAGAGGGATGCCAGTTAAACCGAAGATAGGCCAAAAGCGCTGCCGCAAAACAAAGGGTTCCTGCCCGAAATACAAAGGGCATCTGATCGATGAAGATCAAAGCATAGCCTACAAAAGCTACAAGGGCTACGCTTCCGCAAAGACCATCCACACCGTCGGAGCAGTTGGTAACATTCACCGACAGCCAGATCAGCATCACCCCCAGCACTGCATAGAGCATGGGGGGCAGATGCAAAGTGATATCGAAAAATCGGATATCCGAGGGATTACACATGAGAAAGTTTACTACTGTAAGCACCGAGAGCACCAGATCAATGGCTCCCTTTTTATAATCACTCCAGGGATTCTCCGAAGCATCATCCAGATAGCCGGATAGCATCATGAGATACACCAGACCGCCGTAAATGGCATACTCCCTTGTCATCGGCAAAAAGATTAATCCGCAGATGAGGAAGATGGAAACAAACAAAATACCCACGCCTCTGGTCTTACCCTTGGAAAGGGCACCGTTGACGGCAAAGGCTCTTCCCTGATCCTTCGGAAGAAAGGCCGGAGGGAACTTCAAAACCAGATAGGTGATCAGAAAGCATGCTGCCATGCTGATCCCCGCGATCCCCGCCTCCGATAAATAGTTGCCGATAAATTTATACATCCTGATTCTCCTGATCCGGCTTCCCGTCTTTTCCGGAAACCTTATTCATTATAATGATTTCGGCCCTAACCTTCAAGTCAAAGACGCAGATTCCTGTCAAGTCCCTTAATCCCTCACAAGATCCGGATGTTCTCCCGAAAAGCCTGCCTGGGGCAGACAGGACAGATAGGACATATCCTCCTCGGAGATCACAAAGTCAAATAGTTCCTGATTTTCCTTCATCCGCTCAGAAGAAGAGGCTTTGGGGATCACGGGAATATTGCGCTGGATCAGATACCTAAGCAAAAGCTGTGCGTTGCTCTTTTGATAAGTCTTTGCAATCCTTGTGATCCGCTCATCCGAAAGCACTCTGGCTCTTCCCAAAGGACTCCATGCCTGGGGCAGGATCCCCTCTTTTTTCAAATAGGCCAGGGTATATTCCTGCATATATCCCACATGAAGCTCCAGCTGATCCACCATGGGACGTACCTTTGCGATCTGAAGAAGGGGTCTTATATGATGAGGCAGGAAATTGGAAAGGCCGATGGCCCGGATCTTTCCCGCAAGATACAATTCCTCCATGACCTTCCAGCCTGCAGCTACCTTTGCAAACCAGTCCGGATCCTCAGGATCCTCCTTGGGCCAGTGGATCAAAAACAGATCCAGATAGTCTGTTCCAAGCTTTCTGCAGGAGGCTTCAAAGGAACGCCTGGTAGCTTCCTCTCCCAGATCCGAGGGCCAAACCTTGCTTGCCAAAAACAGCTCCTCCCTCGGGATACCGTATTCTGCAATGGCCTCTCCGATGGCCTCTTCATTTTCATAAAAGCTGGCGGTATCGATATAGCGATACCCCGCATCCAAAGCGTCCTTGATGGTATCCTTGCCGTTTTTCTCCGTGGAAAGATAGGAGCCGTACCCCACTGCCGGGATCACAACGCCATTGTCCAAAACAAATTCCTTCTTGCCTTCGTTATAACCTACCAGATCCAGGACCCGCTCCAGAAGGTGCATGTTTCGAAGGGAAAAGGCCTCCGTAATGAGGGGCTGATCCTCTCCTCTGATGCAGCGGCTGACACGATCGATCTCCAGACTGTAATTGGACTCGCTCACAACGCTTTTGACCTTCCGGATCCGCTCTCCGGCTTCGTTTTTCACCGTCACGGCAAACTCCAGCTCACCCTCCTGGTTATACTCCACGTCCGAACGGATGTAGCCGCGGCTTCCGTGAATAAAGAGCCTGTCATAGCGATCAGAGGTATCCGTTCCCAGGTTCATGCCTGCATGGAAGGATGCCCGGACACCGTTTTCAAACTTCAAAAGAACGGAGGCCATATGATCCACCCCGGTCTCATCCAGCTCGGCATCCGCCTTGATGTAAGCAATGGGGGCATCTATCAGTGTCAGGATCAGGGAGGTACAGTAGCAGCCGATATCATAGATTCCGCCGCCGCCCAGCTCCTTATGCAATCTGAAATCCTCGGAATATCCCTGGGTCAGAAAGCAGGTATCGATATAGTCGATCTTTCCAATCTCACCGCTTTGAACCACCTCTTTCAGGGCCTCCACGTAGGGGCTGTTCAAATAGGCAAAGGCCTCCGTCAGCGTTACGCCGTTTTCCTTTGCAGCTGCAAACATCTGCCGAAGCTCCCCCTCGTTCATGGCGATGGGCTTTTCGCAAAGCACATGCTTTTTGGCCTGCAGGGCTTTGATGGCCCACTTGCAGTGGATATCATTGGGAAGGGGAATATATACCGCCTCCACCTGTGGATCCGCCAAAAGCGCATCATAGCTGTCATAGGCCTTTTCAAATCCAAATCGCTCTTTAAAAGCGTTCGCTTTTTCAAGGCTTCTGCCTGCAATGGCATACAGCTCACATTCCTTCGCCCGCAGCATTCCAGGGATGGTACATCCCGCTGCGATCCCTGCTGTTCCCAGTACAGCCCATTTCACTTTGTTTTCCATCGTTTCCCCTCCGTTTTGCTTTTTATTTTTTCATTCCGGAACCGGACTTTATCTCCTGTCTTTCCTGCAACCTTTGCTTGTCATTGGCATAGTTAGCTGCCCGTTTCTGATCCTTGGGCTTGTAATCTATTTTCATTTTGGATTGAACGGATAAAAACCGATCCTGGAGATCTTCCTTGCGCCCATTTCGGAACTTCTCGGCATTGTTTGCTTCCATGGTGTCAAAGAATTTATAGGTTTCCGATCTCAGCATTTCGATATCGACTCCGCTTTTCTCCAGGTCCTGTTTCACCTCATCGACATACTTCTTCCCAATGGTGATCACCTGATCCTTAGTGACTTCCATGCCTTCCAAAAGCTTCAGCATGGTGGCGATCCTCTTTTGTTCTCTCTTTTGTTTCACATCCGAATCCCGGCGATCTCCCCGTTCCCTGAACTGGCGTTCCTTTCGGCTCAGATAGGTCTCAACCGCTCCCTTCACGGCTTCGATCTTCTCCAGATGCTCCTTGGCATAGCGTACACGGGCATCAGTTGCTATGGTCACTTTGGAAACCTGTTTCTCATGATCCTTGAGGTTTTTCAAAGCCCGTTGCACAGCTCCGAACTCCGTGGAAGAAGAAAACATCCAAAAGGGATCTACATCATCAAGGGCCTTGATCCAGGTTTCAGCCCTCACCACTGTATTTTTTTTCTTTTGTCCACCCTCTTGTTTTTCCGGTTTCAGCAGATTATCCAGCATCGGCTGCTCTTTTGCTTTTTCTGCCTCCTGCTCCCTGTTTTCTGTCAAAAACGGCATTCCCAAGGTCCATTTTTTTCCATGGGATTTACACCATTCGCCCACTTTCTCGTCCATGACCTGAAAAGGCTTCACAAAAGCACTTTTTTTCGTTGCCATAGATTCCCGATAAAAGAATGCCGAATACTTCATGGGACCGGATAGTATATTCATAAGGTCCTTATCGATAAAATCTGCTCCCTTCAGATCGGAGTTCACCAGCTTGTCTGCAAACTCGTCAAAAAAAGAAGTCTCGGTAAAGGCCTGGGCGTTCTGCTGGATGATATCGAACTTCGGAAAGGTATGGTTCTCCATGGCATTCAGAAATTGGAAGTATGCCTTGATCACCTCTTTCTTTTCCTGAGGTGATTTCAAATCATACTGTCCCGATTGGAAGAACGTTTCTACCTTTTTACATTGCTCTTCCCGGTATTGGGGATCTGCAAAATCGCCTTCACCTTCGTTTTCAACACTCTCGTCATGCTCATCTTCATCTATGAACGAACGCTGTTCCTGCAGCTCTAATTCATCTCTCTCTTCTTTCATGGCGCTTTCCCTTATCCTTTCTTTTGTTTTCCTTTGATGACCCCGCCTCTTTACAGACAGTCTCTCTACATCAAATACCCCGGATCACGCCGATGGGTTGCGTTCATTACTATCAGAATAAACGATAAGCGCTTCCTATACAAGGATTTGTTTTCAGTTGCCTACCATGCCTGTTTATTGTAAGATAGCATCAGAAATGAAAAAACGGTCGCACCGCAACCATTTGCGGACTATTTTCCTATTCTTATCAGAATGCATCCAAATGCTTCCCGAAACGAAGCAACAATCACAATAAAAGGAACATAAGACCATTATGAAAGAACAAGAAGAAAACACAAGAAAAAAGAACCCGGCACCGTTTATGCCTGCAGCCTCTGCTGCTCAAAGCATGCCGCCCCGGGAGGAAATGCCGCCTGAGGAGCAGCCGGCAGAGGAGAAAGCACAGCAGGCACCCCCCTTTGATCCGGTGCAGTTTAACACCTCCCTTGCAAAAAGACAGCAGGTGATCACAGCCCGTGAGCCTTTCCCGGATGATCGCTGGAAAACGGAACCTCCCAGAAAGGCCGTCCCCATCGACAATTCTCCCAGAAAAGCGGAGGATACTCCGGAGCAGGTGGATGCCAACTGGGAGATGGTCCGATATATCAATGACCTGCACCATGAGCTGGAAGAAACCTACAAGAAGCTTTCGGCCACCCATAAGGAGATTCTCGGGGTCAGCTCCAAGGATACCGGCCTGTACAATCAGATGATGAAAAAGCTGCAGGATTGTATCAAATTCACCGATCCCGAAACCGAGCTGGCGCGTCCGATCAATATGGAACAGCATTTAAAGGCGTATAAGGAAGCTGCAGCGGCATATTATAATGACCGTAAGGGGATCTTCTTCGGTCCTGCCACCGATGTCGGCAAGCTTCGCCTGAAGGAAGCCAAAAATGCAGTCAACACCATGGACAGCAAGATTGCAAAAATAAAGGAACTGAATCAAAAGGTGCATCCTTCGAAGTATCAGAAATATGCCGTATTTGACATTGCTGAGCGGGCCATCTCTCAGGGCGCGCTGATTGGAAAAGATCTGGACACCGACAAGCTCCCGGGCTCCTTTGGCGATGCCTTCAGAGAAAAATGCGCCGGTCTGGTTCTGGAGAGCGAATTAGCCAAGCGAACCGGCGGTACCCTTTATGCGCATGAAGCCCCCAGGGAGATTCCCGC
Source organism: Lachnospiraceae bacterium (assembly GCA_016282595.1). Taxonomy (GTDB): domain Bacteria; phylum Bacillota; class Clostridia; order Lachnospirales; family Lachnospiraceae; genus RGIG7926. The sequence continues at coordinate 991 of JAEEKV010000141.1, read as the reverse complement.
TGCAGAAAAGCATAGTATGATGATGGATCTTTCTCTGGACAACGAGTTTATCAATGTGGTGCAGAATTACCCAAGGCACTTTGAGCAAAAGTGGAAGGAAACCAAGGCAGCCATGGCGATTCTGAAGGAACAGGGCTACAAGCACCCCGGCTGGAAGCAGATTACTGATCTGATCGAAAATCCGGAGTTTCTGACTGCCTTTAAAACCCATCCGGATGAAATGCCTCAGTATTGGAATCAGTACCAGAAGGCAAAAGAATATCTGCACCAGACCGGTGCCCCGGATCTTTCAACCGAAGCCGCCATGCAGCTGGCAGATCAGTATCACTTCCGCTCGGTCATTGAAGAGCATCCCGATGATTTTGTCTCTGTCTGGAAGCATACCGAAGCGGCAAAATCCGTTCTGCCGAAGGGTGCAAAGGAAACCGAGATCAATGCACTGGCACAGGATACGCATTTTATTTCCGTCTGCGAGCGGTTTCCCGAAAGCTTTGCTGCCAAATGGAATCTGATCGAGAAGGCAAAGAGCTGTCTGGATCCGGATACCTTCACCGATCCCGGCATGCGAAACAGCGCGGCGGAGAATCTGGCACAGAACCCGGGCTTTCTTAAGATCCTTTCGGAGCATCCCGATACCTATCAAAAGGAATGGGAGCACCATTCCAAGGCCAAGGCTTATCTGCAGGAGAAAAACGGCACTGAGCCTACCACCCAGGAGGTTCGAGCACTCGCCGCAGATCCGGTCTTTGTCCATACCGTGGAACATAAGCAAGCCTCCTACGGCTCTGCCTATGAAGAAATCCTTTCTACTGCCAACGCCATTGTCAGCGGCGCCAAGAAGGAGCTGGAACATGAAACAGAGCTGCTTCAAAGCCAAAAACAACTGCCGGCAGAGGATATGCCTGACTTTATCGCTAAAGTCACCTTGAACCAGGCCCTCACCGATCCAAAGCGCGGAAATGATATCAGCCGCGTGATGGCCGCTGAGCCG
>JAEEKV010000140.1 GCA_016282595.1 Lachnospiraceae bacterium | reverse complement strand
GATTCCACCTTACCATCTTTACGGTTGCCCAGCAATCCGCCATCCTTTCCGTTAATCCTGTTGCTCAGGCTGTCTAAAAGAACCAGCTCAGCCATATCCCTGGCCATCTCTTCTCCTACAACAGGCGCCTCGCTCGGAGCTCCTGCTACATCCGTTAATCTTCTGGTACACTCAGCCAGCACAGCTTCACGGGACGTATTTTCAAAATAGACCTCCCGCAGCACATTGTTTTCCATGATCGGCTTCAGATTTTTATGTTCACTGTATAACTGCGCACATCCTTTTTCCCATTCTTCATCAGACATAATAAAACCTAGTTTTCCGAAAGCCAAATCAGTTACCTGCTCTTTATGCGCATCCAGAAAATCGATCAGCTCCTTCCCGTCAGGGATCGCATTTACCGCATCTTTCACAAAATGCTGCGTATCAACATGGTTGATCCTCGCAATATAACTGTCCGGGTCTCCCGGATAATTGGCTTTTGTTTTTGCAATTGACAAAAGATATGCGTTGACTCTGGCCATCTTTTCCTTTTCACTCAGCATGTCATAGTCTTTTACGAAATCTTGCTCATTAAGGATACTCCTGTCAATGTTATCCTCCAGCGGCTGGTTAATGTTCTCGCTTTCCTTCATTGCTTTGTCCTCCTAATTCATTATTAGTTTTTCGACTTCGTATTTTTCATATCGGACTTTACACTACCTTGATTAGTAGTTAATCGGCTTCGGTTTTTCATACCGGGCTTTACATTGCCTTTATCATTCGTTTATCTGCTTCGTATTTTGTTATTTTGCCACTGCGTTGTTCTTATTGACCTGCTTCTGTGCTTCGTTTTTCACACTGATCTCTTTTTCTTTGCAGCGCTGCACCAGTTTCCCGGTCAAATCAGTCAGTTTTCCGACAACAGCAAGCCTTGCCCTGCCGTCATCTGTCAGCGGGGAAAACAGAAGTCCCTGACGTTTGTTATAATAATTCAGTGCTGCCTTATTCAGCTCTTCCAGATCCTTTACCTTCGGCTCTTCCTTCATGTTCATATTCACTTTGATCAGCGCATCAACAAGCCTCTTCATATGATCGGAAGGATCCTTTCCTTCGTTCAACTTGGTCAGTTTATGAAGTGTCTCGGAAATTTCCGCCACTTCCTCCTTTGTCAGCTTCATCTGCGTATTTTCTGCAAACTGCTCATGCTCTCTTTTCACCTGTTCATTTCCGGCCATCGCTGCCTTTTCGGCCTTTTCATTCCGGATCCTTTTATTGATCTCTTTTGTCACCGCATCTTTATAAAGTGCTGCGATATCCTTGCTCTTCGGGCGATCTGCGAGAACCTTCCGGAAGGTCGGATCATGGATCACCTGATCTCTCATTTCGGTCACTGCTTTGCAGAGTTTCTTCTGATCGATATGATTGCCCGTTTTGATCTTCTTATCATCGTAAAATGTTTTGTCAGCCGCAGGAGAAAGAAGCGTATCCGCCACGATCAGATTAGCTGCCTTCATAAAATCAGCAGCGGACAGACGATCCCCTGTCCTATTTTTTTCCACGATCTCCTTACACTCTGCCTGCAGATCTTCCTTGGTATAATCATCCACGTGTTCTACGGAAAACAGCATGAACGGCTGTATTTTCATTTTCTCAGGGATCAAATCCACGGGCTTGTCAATAACAGTTTTAAACTGTTCATATTCTTCCCTTGCTTCCCCGAGTTTCATCTGATAAGCCTTCCAGGCATTTGCCAGATTCTCCGTCTTGAATGCATCCTTATTCCCACTGGCTCTCTGCTCTTTGATAAACTCTTCAAAATCCTTACTCGCTTCAAGCTCTGCTTCCTTTTGCCTTGCGATTGTATCCCTTTTATCAAATTCCTTGCAGAACGTATTGTAAGAATAGCCAAGTGAATCCGTATCCGGAAATTCCACACACTTTTCAGTTCTCATATAGTGAAGAGACAGGATCCTTGCGGCAAGTCCCACTTCCCTTATCTGTTCGTCCTCCGGCAAAGGATCGTCTTTTTTTGTTTCATCATAGACAGTCCCTGCAAGATTCTCTTCACACTGTGCAATAATCTGCTTCTCAAATCGATTCTTTTCTTTTGATACTGTCTTGACTCTCTGCTGGCGGTACTCCCTTTCCTCACTATGATCGTCACAGATCTTGATTGCATTATCCAGATGCTCCAGATAAGTATCGTCTTCCAAACCTAATTCTTTGCCAAACAAAGCAAGCGCAAAAGCATCTCTTTGATCATAAATCTCATGAAAGGTCAGCTCATTGACCATCCTGTCGATCAGATTCTGGGTAACAGGATCGTCTTTCAGTCTTTCTTCAAACTGAGCAAACTGTTCATCAGTCACATCCTTGCTGAGATAATCCAGCATATACCGTCTTTTCAATGCTGCATTATTTTTCGTTGATCCGAAAGAATTCAGCCAATCATTTATCTGATCGATATCAGCCTGATGAAACTGTTTTTCGTATTCATCAAGTAATGCATCACGACTTTTGATGTCCGGATATTTCGTTCTTGGCATGTTTCAGTCCCCCTTTATCGGTTTTGACATAGTATGTCTGTTTTTGTTCTACTCATAATACAGTGGTGACACATATTTGGTTGCACACACCGACAATATTTATTTTATCATATTCTCTGGGATCGGGCGAGTTATTTTTCCCCCCGGGTTTGATTCTGTTTCAGGATAGACATGATCACCTGGTAATTCTCAGGTTTGTGCGGAAATACACAATCGATACAGCTTTTGACCACCCGGCCATCCTTCTCTGTCATCTTCGGATTTCCCGGACAGGGACGGTCGTACAGGGGACAAAAGCAAAACAGACAATTGATCTCCCCATTGCAGGTATGACAGGGATAGAACTCACAGTCTTTGTTGGCAAAGAATTTACTGCTGTTTTCCACTTTGTACCTCTTTCATGCTCTTATACTCTTTCATGCGCTTGGCAAATGCTTTTACAAAGTCAGGAGCAGACGGATAATAGAAATGCGGAAATCCCCAGATTCCGCCACTTTCGCTGATCATGCAGCTTCTTTCCATGCTGTGATCCGGCTTGCAGACCCTCAGAGCTTCTCCGTTTTTGCTGCTTTCATAATAGTGAAACTCGTGTCCCCGAAGTCCAACCATGCTTTTTAACAGATCCGGCTCCCCTGTGTCATTATACCCTATATCAGACTCTTGTGTCACGTGGGTTTCAGGCAGGATATGAAGCGCTGTTTCCGGTGAAGAATTGACCGCTGCAACTTCCAGATAGCCGAATCTGACCAGATGTCTGGAAAAAGAGCATGCACCGTCAATGACGCCTGCCATTTCAAAGGCCTTTCCATCCCTGTCAGCAATGGTCTTATGAAGGTACATAAATCCCCCGCACTCTGCCAATGACGGGATTTTGTTTTCAATGGCTTCTTTGATCGAAGCACGCATGCCTG
>JAEEKV010000139.1 GCA_016282595.1 Lachnospiraceae bacterium | reverse complement strand
TTCCCATCATGAAGCCGGCTATCGCAACCCAGGCAATCTTCACCTTCGTAAGTTCCTGGAACAACCTGTTTACTCCGATGATCCTGTTAACGGATCAGAAGAAATACACCCTTCCCATCATGGTATCCCTGCTTCGTGGAGATATCTACAGAACCGAGTTCGGATCGATCTACTTAGGTCTGACGATGACGGCCCTGCCGCTGATCATCGTTTACCTGATCCTTTCGAAGTACATCATCGCCGGTGTGGCTTTGGGATCGGTAAAGGGATGAGGTCTCAATCGGATGAGGTCCCAATCGAGACAGAGCATACGAGAAAGAAATGGACACCCTGCAAGCTTGCTTGCAAGGGTGTCCTTTTTCTTGCGAGTATATTCGGCGAGAGCCGAATCCGCCGGCGGCGCGAAGCGATAGCCGGCTGGCTCTGTCTACTCTATTTTTCTCATGAAATGAAAAAAAGGCTTGCAAAACGGCGCGAATCTTAGAATAATAGGAAGTGGTATTTTTCAGAAAGGCGGAACAAAAAGCAGTATGTCAAAGAAGAACAAAGCTGAGAAGAAAGAAGCGAAGATCAGCGAAACAATAAAGCAGTCGGAAGAAGTCGAAGAGATGACTCAGGAAGCAATAAAGGAGACCATAGAAGAAGGAAGTGATGAGCTTACCCAGTCAATCCGGCGGACAGTTCACGGAGAATCGGTGGTGGATCCTACCAGTCAGGTGTATGATGCACCTGTACCCATGACAAAGAAGGATAAGTTTTTACGGTTCATGGATACCTTCGGGGATCTGGTGTTTTTGAATATCGTATTTGTAGTGGGATGTGTGCCTCTTATCACCATAGGAGCCGCGTTTACGGCCCTATACGCCGTTACCCTGAAGATGGTAAAGCATGAAGAGGGAAGCGTTGTAAAGTCCTTCTGGAAGGCGTATAAAGCCAATATGAAGGCAGCTACCAAGGTATGGGCCGTGATCCTGTGTTTGTTTGCCGTAATGTACGTCATGTATTGCTTTGCTGCCGGCATGCCCCAGGATCAATCCACCATTATGATCATCTTCATCGGCCTTATGATGCTGCTTCTGGCATTCATTTTGCCCCTGCTGTTTCCTTTGGTGGCAAGATATGAGAATACAACCTTCAACTATATTAAAAATGCCATCTTTATCTCCGTTTCCAGGATCTGGCTGTGGTTTCGGTGTTTTATTTCCTGGATGGCCCCTGTGCTGTTGATGCTGTCCCAGCCCAAGGTGCTGGCTTATGGCTGGTATGCGTGGTTATTTCTTCTGTGCAGCCTTCTGGCCTATAGCAATTCCATGGTGATCCGGAAGCTCTTTGATGAACTGGAAGAGAAGGAAAGGGAAGCGGCAAAGGAGAAAGCGCCGGAGAAATCCATCGCTAAGAATGCGAAAAGTGTGAAAAAGAGCGAATAAATACTTAAAACGTAAACAACCCGTCAGGGGTGACGGGTTGTTTTGGGGAGTATAAATTAAAAATACTACGTTAGCAACAACTGGATTGGGGGATTGCTGTTGCTAGTATTATTATAGGTCTTTTTCCCAGGCGGTGCAAGGCCATTTTGGCCTCTGAAAACGTTTAAGATATTAAAAAAATATAAAGTTTATAACCAAAAAAGAAAAAGGAAATAATGAGAAAAAATTATGAATTAATTGCCCCTTGTCACTTCGGATTAGAGGCAGTTTTAAAGAAAGAAATCCAGGATTTAGGCTATGATATTGCCGGTGTAGAGGACGGCCGCGTGACCTTTTACGGGGATGAACAGGCGGTATGCTACGGCAATGTTTTTTTGCGGACGGCAGAGCGTATTTTGATCAAGGTTGCGCAGTTTCACGCTGAAACCTTTGATGAGCTCTTTGAGAACACCAAGGCTATTGCATGGGAGGAATTTATCCCCAAGGATGGCGCTTTTTGGGTGGCAAAGGCCGCCAGTGTAAAGAGCAAGCTCTTTTCCCCTTCCGATATCCAATCCATTGTGAAAAAAGCCATGGTAGAGAGCCTCAAGAAGACCTATCATCTGGAGCGGTTTCCGGAGACCGGGGCAAAATACCCGCTTCGCGTTTTTTTGAAAAAGGATGAGGTAACCATCGGCCTGGACACCACGGGGGATTCCCTGCACAAGCGCGGATACCGTCTCATGACAGCCAAGGCGCCGCTGCAGGAGAATCTGGCGGCAGCCCTTATTATGCTGACTCCCTGGAAAAAGGATCGGATCCTGGTGGATCCCTTTTGCGGAAGCGGAACCTTTGTGATCGAAGCGGCTATGATGGCGGCGGGCATTGCACCGGGTGCGAACAGAAGCTTTTTGTCGGAGAATTGGAGCAATCTGATCCCGAAAAAGATGTGGTATGACTGTGTGGATGAGGCCGGCGATCTGGTGGATCTGTCCGAGATGCCGGATCTGCAGGGCTACGATATCGATGAACAGGTGTTGAAGGCAGCCAGAGAAAACGCAAGGCTTGCGGGCGTTGAGAAATACATTCATTTTCAGAGGCGCTCTGTGGAAGAGTTGTCCCATCCGAAGAAATACGGCTTTGTGATCACCAATCCGCCATATGGCGAGAGACTGTCGGAGAAAAAAGAGCTGGTGAAGATCTATTCCGATCTGGGAGAGCGGATCCGGAGCCTGGATTGCTGGTCTCTGTATCTTTTGACGGCCTATGAGGACGCGGTAAAGGATCTGAAGATGAAGCCCCAGAAGAACCGCAAGCTTTATAACGGTATGTTAAAGACGTATTTTTATTCGTTTCCCGGGCCCAAGCCCCCAAGGAACGGATGGGAAGGTGAAAAAAGAGCATGAAAGGGAAAACAGCCCTGTTTTATGTGCTGCTGAGCCTTGTCTTTTTCTTCCTCGGAGTTGTATATCTTTGGCAGTTTGCCAAGAACAAGGATGACGGCAGTGTGGCGGTGGAGTCTGTGGCCACTGAAGCAGAAGCATCCCGGGAGCAGATGCAAAGCAAAGAGTCTAAGACAGAGGATTCGCAGCAATCAGAAACTGCCGGGGAGACCCGGAAAAAGGCTGAAGATGGAAATGAGTCTGCTGCAGAGGAAGCGTCAGCTCCAGGCGACGAAAGCGAGGATGCTGCGACAAAAGAGGATATATCTGAAGAAACCATGAGTGAGGAGCTGCAGGAAGAAGAGGTGGTTTCCGAAACCCTGGCAACCCTGATCCGGCAGGAGCATGATAAGATCGTGGTACTGGATCCGGGGCACGGCGGAGAGGATCTGGGCTTTACGGCCACCCGGGAGGATCAGGAAGATGAAATCCTTTTGACGGAAAAGGAGTTTGCCCTGGATGTGGCCCTCCGTACAAAGGCGCTTTTGGAACAGGAAGATATCTTTGTGATCATGACCCGGGAAGGGGATACAAAGGAAGATCTGAAACAGCGGGTGGATCGGGCCAATGTACTGCCTGCGGACTTTTTTATCAGCCTGCATCTTTCCCTGAAGGATGATTCCCAGCTCCATGGCATGAGCGTGATCTACAATGACCAGTTTTACAGCCGTGGATACGGAAGCGGAGATCTGGCAGAGGAGCTTTTGCAGAGTGTGACGGAGAAAACCATGGAAAAGCCCCTGGGCATCTTTCCCTGCGAGGAAGAGGAGGAAGAGGTACGCCTCATTGTGATGCCCGGCGTAAGGCTGGAAATGGGCTGTATTTCCAACAAGCAGGAGATCAAGCTGCTTGGACGCGATGACTACAGACAAAAGGTAGCAGAGGGCATCTGCGAAGGCATAAAGAAGGCTTTTGAAAGCAGGCAGACGGAAAAGAAGGCGGAGGATACAGAAAATGAGTGAGACAGCAAAGCGAAGGATCGTGCTGGCAAGCAGCAATAAAAATAAACTGCGTGAGGTGCGACAGATCCTGGAAGGAAGCGATCTGGAGGTGATCCCTCTTTCGGAGACCGAGTTTGCGGGAGAGATTGTAGAGGATGGAAAGACCTTTGAGGAGAACGCTTATATCAAGGCGAAAACCGTATCGGATGCACTGGGAGTAGCGGCACTGGCGGATGATTCGGGATTGGAGATCGATGCCCTGGGAAAAGAGCCCGGTGTGCATTCCGCCAGATTTATGGGGGAGGATACCTCCTATGATATAAAGAACACAGAGCTGCTTCGGAGAATGGAAAATGTTCCCGAGGAGGACAGGACGGCCCGGTTTGTGTGCGCTATGGTGGTGGTATGGCCGGATGGAAAGAAGCTGTCCGCCGTAGAGACCATGGAAGGGCGCATCGCCCACAAGATCGCCGGGGAGAACGGCTTTGGCTATGATCCCATCTTTTTCCTGCCGGAGTACGGAAAGACTTCCGCAGAGATCGCTCCCGAGGAAAAGAACGCCATCAGTCACCGGGGGAAAGCTCTTCGTAAGATGGCACAGCTTTTGAGGGAGGCATAAAGCGGGTGTACAAGGAATACGATGCAAAAAGAATATTGATCATCAGTGATACCCACGGAAGGCTCCAAAACCTCAAAGTCCTGATGCAAAGGCTGCAGACGCCGGATCTGACCATTCACTGCGGCGACCTGGAAATGAGTGAAGAGTCCGTACAGAAGGTAGTGGGAAGCCAGCTGGTCTGCGTCCGCGGCAATATGGACTATGACGGCAAGCTGCCTGCGGAGCAGATGATAGAGATCAGAGGGAAAAAGATCTGGATCACCCACGGAAACCGATATGGGGTCAGCGGTACGCCTTTGATCCTGAAAGAAGAAGCCATAGAGCGGGGAATGGACATTGTTATGTTTGGCCATACCCACAGGCCCTATCTGGATACGGATAAGGACATCACCATATTGAATCCCGGAAGCCTTTCCCAGCCCAGACAGGACAACGGAAGACCCTCCTTTATGATGATGGAGATAGACGATAATGGAGAGGCTCATTACAGCCTGAACTATCTGTAAAAAGACAAAGAAAAAAGATTTAAGTATCCTCTTGACAGGGTGAATGTGATGTAATATAATAACACGTGCGTTGTGGTTCGGATTCGATGAACAGCGGGGTGTGGCTCAGCTTGGCTAGAGCGCCTGGTTTGGGACCAGGAGGTCGCAGGTTCGAATCCTGTCACCCCGATTGCACGATACCATGCGGGTGTAGTTCAATGGTAGAACACCAGCCTTCCAAGCTGGACACGTGGGTTCGATTCCCATCACCCGCTCTTGGCAGATAGCCTTAATAGTCTCCAATCAACCTACATTTTGGAACTAAGATTTGTGTCCGTAGCTCAGCTGGATAGAGCAACGGCCTTCTAAGCCGTGGGTCGGGGGTTCGAATCCCTTCGGGCACGCTCCGGGGGAGGGAAAGCCTTTCCTTATTTTTTTATGGTGGGTATAGCGCAGCTGGT
>JAEEKV010000138.1 GCA_016282595.1 Lachnospiraceae bacterium | reverse complement strand
CTTTTGAATGACCAGGTGAAAAAGGGCGGCGTTATGGCATCCTCCTATGTAGGCGGCCTTTCCGGAGCCTTTATTCCCGTCAGTGAGGATCAGGGAATGATCGATGCCGTACTGGACGGTGCACTTTCCATAGAAAAACTGGAAGCCATGACCTGCGTATGCAGCGTGGGCTTGGATATGATCGCAATTCCCGGAGATACCTCTGAAGCAAGCATTGCAGGTATCATCGCCGATGAAATGGCTATCGGTATGGTAAATGCCAAGACCACGGCAGTGAGAGTCATCCCCGTTATCGGCAAGGGCGTAGGAGAGAAGGTGGAATTTGGCGGCCTTTTGGGCTATGCACCCATTATGCCCGTTTCCTCCTTTGCCTGCGATGCATTTGTAAACCGCGGCGGCCGGATCCCCGCACCTATCCATTCCTTCAAGAACTGATGAATGACAAAAGCGGTCGCTTTTTGGGCATATTCGGTTATTGAGGATAAGCCGCAATGATGCTATACTTATGATTTGACCCCGTTTGGATAAAATAGCATCAGTAGAGGATTTGAGTATGAAAGTTGCAGGCGTTGTAGCGGAGTATAATCCGTTTCACAAAGGACATAAATATCATCTGGAAAAAGCCAGACAGGCCACCGGGGCCGACAAGATCATCGTTGTAATGAGCGGTGACTTTACCCAGAGAGGAACCCCGGCCATCATCGACAAATACGAGCGTACCAGAATGGCTTTGCAAAACGGCGCGGATCTCGTTATTGAGCTGCCCTCCTGCTTTGCCTGCTCCAGCGCAGAGTATTTTGCCAGTGGTGCCATGTCTGCCATGGCGGCCCTTGGGGTTGTAAATTCCGTTTGCTTCGGTTCCGAAAGCGGCGAGATCGACGAGCTTTACCGCATCGCCGAGGTCCTTGCCAACGAGACCGAGGAATTCAAGGCCACCATAAAGGCGGAGCTGAAAAACGGCAGAACCTATCCCATTGCCAGAAATAATGCATTGCTCCACTGCATACCGGAATTTGCGGAAAAAGAGAATATCATCGGGACACCCAATAACATTTTGGGCATTGAGTACATCAAGGCACTCATACAGATGAATTCCACCATCCGTCCCGTGGCGATCCAAAGAACTGACTCCGATTACCATAGCTACAGACTGGATCAGGGCTTTGCGTCCTCCCAGGCACTCAGACAGACCCTGCGTATGGCGGAAAACAGGCCGGAAAACTTCCGGGATGTCATCGACAGAGTGAGAATGCAGGTTCCTGCGGATGTCTATGAAACCCTCTTTGAGAGGTTTGGCAACAGATATCCCATTTTCCCCAATGACTTTTCGGCCATGCTGGTTTACAAGCTTTTACTGGAGCGCTCCCACGGATATACATCCTTCGTGGATGTGGGCAGTGATCTTTCCGACAAGCTTATTAAGGTAACCAACAAAGCCTACACCTTCGAGCAGTTCTGCGAGCATTTAAAGAGCAGAGACGTGACCTACGCAAGGATCAGCAGAGTCCTTTGCCACATTTTGCTGAACGTCAGACAGGTGGATATGAAGAAATACCGTGAAAACGGCAACATCTTCTACACCCGCATCCTGGGATTTAGGGAGGATGCTGAGGATCTTCTGGGGGAGATCAAGAAAAACTGCAAGGTGCCCCTTATTACCAGAGTGTCCGAAGGGGATAAGCTGGAGAGCGCCATTGCCAGAAGACAGTTTGACCGCGACGTGCTGGCTACCCATATCTATGAGAGCATTATCGCCAGCAAATACGGCGCCGGCCTGATGAATGAATATGAGAGGCAGATCATAAAGGTGTGATAACAGGGGCATAAGTATGAGACTTCTGCATGCTTGCATGCAAGAAGGCGAAATACTTCATGACCCGTGTTATCACAAAAAACTATACATATTTCAGGGAGGTACACACCATGGGTTACATTGATTTGATCAAGGAAAAAGCGCGTGCGGACAGAAAAACCATCGTCCTGCCGGAGACCAACGATAAAAGAACGCTGATCGCGGCATCCCACATCCTCGAGGAAGGCATCGCCGATCTCGTTATGGTAGGAGATGAGGAAAAGATCATGGACGGTGCCCGCTGGTTGGAGGTAGAACTGGATGGCGTGACCATCATCAATCCCGAGACTACCGATAAACTTGATTCCTACGTCAATCTTTTGTATGAAACCAGAAAAGCAAAAGGTATGACCCCTGAAAAAGCACGAGAGATCCTGCTCAAAGACTACCTGACCTTCGGAGTTATCATGGTAAAAGCTAATGATGCAGACGGCATGGTGGCCGGAGCATGTCACGCTACAGCAGATACCCTGCGGCCCGCGCTGCAGATCCTGAAGACCGCTCCCGGCGTGAAGCTCGTCAGCGGATTCTTTATCATTGATGTACCCGATTGCGAGTATGGACATAACGGCACCTTCCTCTTTGCGGACTGTGGCCTGAACCAGGATCCTACCGCAGAACAGCTGGCTGCGATCGCCGATTCCTCGGCAAAAAGCTTCCATTCCCTTGTTGGCGCCAAGCCGATCATCGCGATGCTCAGCCACAGCACCAAGGGCTCAGCCAAGCACGCCCTTGTCGATAAAGTCGTAGAAGCAACCAAGATGGCAAAAGAGCAGTATCCCCATCTTTGCATCGATGGAGAACTCCAGACCGATGCGGCACTCGTGCCGTCCGTGGCAAAATCCAAGGCACCCGGCAGCGAGGTTGCAGGAAAAGCCAACGTTCTCGTGTTCCCCAACCTGGATTGTGGCAACATCGGCTATAAACTTGTTCAGCGCCTTGGCAAAGCAGAGGCCTACGGCCCCATGCTCCAGGGTATTGCAAAACCCGTCAACGACCTTTCACGTGGCTGCAGCTGGGAGGACATCGTCGGCGTCGTAGCCCTCACCGCCGTCCAGGCGCAGCTCCTCTGAGCCCATACCCGGAACACAGAGGGCGAACACAGAGGGACGGTTCTTCTGTGTTCCAAAACGCCGTACCGACAACCACACAGTGCCCGTCCTCTCTGTGTACTTTGTCTAGCTGGCGTGCAGAAATATAAATTGTCCAAAAGAGAAGACAAAGAAGGTGGAGGCAAAAACCTCCACCTTTGAATTTGGGCCGCTAGAGCGACTAGGAAAGCAACTACCATTGTGAAAACCTACCAAAAATCACCCCCTGAATTTCGTGAAAGAATGCCTCTGTTTAGACCGGCCTTTCTATTGACGCTCTCATTTGCAAATGCTATTCTAAAGCCAAGCACCAGAAACATAAGACGAATCTATTTGGCTAACAAGAATCTATTTTTTTCTAAGACAGTTTCCTCGTGCTTAAATTCCCAACCTACAAGCAGGAGGAAAGCAGATCTCCTGCAAAATACACAAAACAGGAGGTTTGCATATGGCAAAAATTCGAGTGATTCGGATCAGCAAAAAGGAGTATCGAAAACTCAGGGTGCAGAAAAAGCAAAGGGATACTGTATTTCGGTATCTCTTTAAGCAAAAAAAGGAACTGCTCAGCTTGTATAATGCGATAGCAGGAACCCATTATGTGGATGAAGAGGAACTTCAGATCAAGACACTGGAAGGCGCTGTATTTCTGGCCAGGAAGAACGATCTGGCATTTGTATTTCGAACGGACCTTCAGTTATATGAGCACCAATCCACGGTGAATCCGAATATGCCGATCCGTTTTCTACAGTATTTTTCGGAACTGCTGGAGAGAGATTATGTAACTGCCCAAATCTATGGAAGAAACAGAATAATGCTTCCGGCACCGACGTTTATCACGTTCTACAATGGGGATGAGGCACAGCCGGAGCGATTGGAGATGCTTCTTTCGGACAATTTTGAAGAGATTGAAAGAACAGACCCGAAGACCGGAAAGACGACCACATACAAACCGGTAAATGTGGAGCTGAAAGTCATTCAACTGAACATCAATCCGGGTTTCAACGAGAAACTGAAGGAAGAGTGCCCTTCCTTAAAAGGCTATATACTGTATTGGACAAAGGTGTCCTATTACTTGAACGAAAAGCATTTTTCGTTAAACGAAGCAGTGGAAAAAGCTGTCGAAGAATGTATCGCAGAGGGAATCCTTGTAGATTTCTTTCGAAAAAACAAGGCGGTGGTGAAGAAAATGAGTATCTACGAGTTTGATCAAAAGGGCTATATGCAGGTAGTACGCGAGGAGTCACGCGAAGAGGGCTTAAAAGAAGGCGGAGATCTTCGGGATGCCCAAAGAATAGAGGATATGCTCCGAAGAGGAAAGAAAGTAGAAGAGATTGCTGATTTCTGTGGGTACCCTGTGGATTTGGTTAAGAAGATCGAAGAAAAACTGCTCGAGAAGGCATAAAGAGATTGCGAGAAAAAACTTTACATGGAGAGAAACTGACGGAACAGGAATTGATGGAATTTGTGACAGTCATCCCATCCCTACATTTGACAAAGAAACCGTAATATGTTATATTTTTATCTCGGGATTATAGCAGACCGAATGTATTGAGCGGGGGGAAGTCTTCGGAACAAAGGATACGACATGAGATGATCGATGTTCATACCCATGTGCTCCCGGGAATCGACGATGGCAGCCAATCTGTAGAGGAAAGCAGATTATTATTAGAAGAGAGCGCAGGATATGGGGTGACGCAGATAGCGGCTACTCCCCATTTTTATGCACACAAAACCTCGTTCGATCACTTCCTCGAAAAGCGCGAAAGAGCACTGCAGCGTGTTCTTGAGGCAAAAGAGAGCTGGAACACCATCCCGCAGATCTACGTTGGCGCCGAGGTTTACTACTTTCCCGGCATGGGACGAGCCGAAAGACTCAAAGAACTGACCTACAAAGGCAGCGACATCCTCCTTTTGGAGATGCCCTTTGCCCAGTGGGATACCAATATCGTAAAGGACGTGGAGGACATCCTGCAAAAACAGAAGCTGCGGATCATCCTCGCCCACGTCGAGCGGTACTACGGCTTCCAGAAAAAAATGGACGCCTGGAACACCATCATGCAGATGGACATCACACCCCAGATCAACTGCGAGTGCTTGCTGCACTTCAGGACCAGGGGATTTGCCATCAAACTGCTGAAGCAAAGAGACGACGTCCTGCTTGGCACCGATTGCCATAATATGAAAAACCGCTTGCCCAACATGAAACAGGGCAGAGAAGTGATAGAAAAAAAACTCGGAACAGAAAGGATCGCCAAGCTGGATAAGGCGGCCGACCGGATCTTTACACAAAACGAGAGCCTGGTCCGTTACTGAGAGACGCAGAACCCGCCCGGACCCCAGCCCCCCTGCAAAAGATAAGAGGTGATCAAATGCCATCCCACAAAAGAACACTCACCGTCATCGGCGGGATCGCGGCCTTTGTCATCCTCATTATCGTGACAGCCATTCTACTATATAATGTAGAAGCCAATTCCGAGGACGAAGCGCT
>JAEEKV010000014.1 GCA_016282595.1 Lachnospiraceae bacterium | reverse complement strand
CCTGGTACGGGTGCTGGGCTCGTAAAAGCAGGTGGCCAGCTTTTTGCCTTCGCATTTGTGTGCATAGTTTGCGGGGTTCTTTCAATGTCTGCAGCCAGATCAAAGAGAGCGTCCAGCTCCTCGACAGTGAAATCCAGTGGAGTGATCAGATGTCTCATAGTCCTTCCTTTCTGATGAAAAATTGGTTATAAAAAAACCGGAGAAAAAATCTCCGGTTTTTGCTCTATTGGTAAGAAAGTAAATCACTGACAGCTTTTCTTTTCGGTGCAACTGCATCGCCCTGGGCATATCCAACAGGGATGAGACAAACCAGCTCACGATCTTCGGGGATACCTAAGATCTCGGAAATGATCGGTCTGTCAAAAATACCGAGGATCACGGAACCAAGTCCGTGCTCATAAGCTGCAAGACAAAATGTTTGGGAAGCGATACCTGTATCAAACATCTGCCATCCGCCTTCGCGGTCGGTAGAGAAGGAACCGTCCCGTTCAAAGCCGCTGCGGTTTTTAATAAACGTGATCGCCATCAGCACAGGTGCGGATCTGACGATATCCCCATTGGGGGGATAAGCCGAGAATCCTTCGGCAGCGATCTTTTCCTTCAGATCCCCTTCCACAGCGATGTAACGGGTGATCTGGGTGTGCTTCCAGCTGGGAGCGTAGGAAGCTTCTTCAACGATCTGTTCCAAAAGAGCGTGATCAACAGCCTGATCAGTGAACTTTCGGATGCTGCGACGTCCTAAGATGCATTCTTTTGCTGTCATAACACATTCTCCTTTATGTCCCTTCAGGGATATTTCTGTGACACAGGTTTTTGCCTAAACTGAAGATAGTGTATCACAGGTTTTTCATTTTGAAAAGAATCCATTGATAAAAAAATTGGCTATTTTTTCTTTGTTATGGTATACTGAGACAAATGGGCAGATTGGAGGAGATGAAAATGGAATTTCGGGAAAGAAAGAGGATCCTGTTCTTTGGACTTCCGTGGACCTTTACGGTGTACACGATCACTGAGGAAATGCTCAATATGAAGCGGGGCTTTTTAAGGACCGTTGAGGATGATTGTTACATGTATAAGGTAACGGATGTGAAGATGGAGACCACTTTAATGGAGCGGCTTTGCGGCGTGGCAACCGTGATCTGCTACACCGGAGACAACACATCACCGACACTTACGCTTTACCACATCAAGCATGCCAGGGAAGTCAAGGAGTTTATCCTGAAGGCTTCCGAGGAACAGAGGATGAAGCGCAGAACGCTGAATACCCTGAATCTGAACGGCGTGGTCGATGTTGATTCCGATGCACTGGATATGTAAAGCGACTTAACAAACCATGAGGAGGAGAAAAAAATGGAACAATTCAGACCTTTCGTAGAGAAATTACCGGATTTCTTTAAGCCCTGGGGCGAGGAGATCCTGCTGCGTTACTTTGATTTTGAGGGACGCACCAGCAGGGAGACCTACTGGCATGTATTTTTGATCAACATCATCATTTCCGCAGTGCTTTCCGCACTGGTAGCGGTACCGCTTGTGGGCTTTATCGTGGGAATCGTGGATGCCATCTACGGCGTAGCCATGATCATTCCCGGTATTGCCATTACTGTCCGCAGACTGAATGATATCGGAAAGAGCTGGCCTTACATCCTGCTTGGCCTGATCCCCTGCGTAGGCTGGATCATCATTCTGGTATTCATGCTGCAGCCCTCTGTAGGCGGCGGAAGCGGCTACGGTGATTACACCTCTATGTAAGATCAGAATTAAGAAGCAATAAAGGCAAAGCCGATGGATCTGCCATCGGCTTTCTCTTTTGTGTGGGATTGCATTCGTAAAGAAGCAAAAGCACTCGAAAGAAAAATGCAGAAGAAAAACGACAGGAAATGAACCTATGACAGAAAAGGAATGCAGGGAATACCTGGAGTATTTAAATACCCTGGGCAGAGTTCCGGGGCTGGACAATATACGTAATCTATGTGAAAGACTTGGCAATCCCCAGGACTTTCTTACCTTTATCCACATTGCAGGAACCAACGGAAAAGGTTCGGTGGGAGCCTATCTGGCAGCCATCCTTGGTGCCGCAGGCCTTAAGGTGGGACGTTATATTTCCCCCACTATCTGTGACTGGCGGGAGCGGATCATGATGGGACAGCGGATGATCTCCAAAAAGGATCTGCTGGAAGGCATGGAGCTCATGCAGCAAACCTGCGAGAAAATGGTGGAAGAAGGCCTGCCTCAGCCTACCTCCTTTGAGGTGGAAACGGCTCTTGGTTTTTGGTACTTTCTGAAAAAGGGCTGTGACATCGTCCTTTTGGAATGCGGTATGGGAGGATTATTGGATGCCACCAATATCGTTACTACAACCCTGGCGGAGGTCTTTACCTCCATCGGTATGGACCATGAGGCCTTTCTGGGCAAAACCCTTACGGAAATTACAAAACAAAAGGCAGGGATCCTGAAAAAGGGTTCCATCGCCATATCAGCCATGCAGGAGCCTGAAGTGCTGCAGGTGCTAAAGGAAAGATGTAAAGAGCAGGATATTCCGCTTTCTGTCTGTGAGCAGGCTGAGATTGATAAGGTAAAATATGGTCTGAAAAAGCAGAGCTTTCGGCTGGATGGTAAGCATACGCTAACCATTCCCCTGGCGGGCATCTATCAGATCCCAAATGCCCATCTGGCGGTAAGGACGGCCCTGGAGCTTTCGAAGCTGCCCCAGCTACAGGGCAGAATCAGTATAGATGTCATCAAAAAAGGCCTTTTGCAAACCCTCTGGCCAGCCAGATTTCAGGTTTTTTCCGGAAAGCCCATGCTGGTGATAGATGGGGCTCACAACAGGCCTGCAGCAAAAATGCTGGCAGAGTCTTTGAAGTTTTACTTTCCAAATCAGAGAATAGTCTTTATA
The DNA here is from genome assembly GCA_016282595.1 of Lachnospiraceae bacterium. Taxonomy (GTDB): domain Bacteria; phylum Bacillota; class Clostridia; order Lachnospirales; family Lachnospiraceae; genus RGIG7926. The sequence continues at coordinate 5,037 of JAEEKV010000014.1, read as the reverse complement.
ATGGGAGTGTTTCAGGATAAGGATGCAGAGGGTATCTTAGAGGAGACCGCCCATCTGGCAAAGCAGATCATCACCATTCGCCTGCCGGATGCGGAAAGAAGCATGGACGCCTTATCTCTGGCAGAGTTAGCTACGGCTTACAATCCCAATGTAACCACTGCCGACAGCGTAGAAGAGGCACTGGAGATGGCAACTCTTCTTGCAGGAGCAGAGGGAATCGTTGTAGCCTTCGGATCACTGTCCTATCTTGGCAGGATCCTGAAGATCCGGGAAGCTAAAACACAGAAGAAGAGATCATAACAGATCTGTCACGGCAGCGTGGCAGCGAAAAGAGGAAATCATGGTAGATCAGGAAAAAGTAAAACAAGCCATCAGCCTTTTATTGGAAGGCATCGGAGAGGATCCGGAGAGAGAGGGCCTTAAGGATACGCCGGCGAGGATTGCCAGAATGTATGAAGAGATCCTTTCCGGGATGCAGGAGGATGCGGGTATGCACCTGCAAAAGACCTTTACCTCCTCCAACTCCGGAATCGTTCTGGAAAAGGACATTACCTTCTATTCTATGTGTGAGCACCATATGATGCCCTTCTGGGGTAAGGCACATGTGGCTTATATCCCTAACGGCAAGGTGGTAGGACTTTCCAAGCTGGCAAGATGTGTGGAGGTTTACGCCAGACGGCTGCAGCTTCAGGAGCAGATGACGGACCAGATCGCCGATGCCCTGATGGAGCACCTTGGCTGCGAGGGTGTTATGGTAATGACCGAGGCAGAGCACACCTGCATGACTATGAGAGGCGTGAAAAAGCCCGGCAGCAAGACGGTGAGCATGGCGGTTCGCGGTGCCTTTGCAGAAAAAGAGGAGCTTCGGAACACCTTTTTTGAGATGCTGCGGTAAGCCGGAAGGCAGAAGTACGGATAGAAGTACAGATAGAAGTACAGATAGAAGTACAGATTACAGATAGAAGTACGGATAGAAAGATAGATAGAAGGATAGACAAAAAGGATATGAGCATAGAGTTACATAAAAATAATTATGTTAACCAAATTCTGCAAAACGAAACCTATCTTGGATATCTGAAGCAAAACGAAGAAAAGGAAGCGGATCGGATCTTTTGCCACCACAATCTGTCGCATTTTCTGGATGTGGCAAGGATCGGAATGATCCTGAACCTGGAGGAAGGATATGGGCTGTCGCAGGAGCTTGTGTATGCGGCGGCTCTTTTGCACGATATCGGACGATGGAAGCAGTATGAGGACGGAGAGGATCACGCGGCGGTTTCCGCAAGGCTGTGCGGCTCTATTTTGAGGGAGTGCGGCGTCTCTTTGGATGAGACCGATCTTATCCGCCAAGCCATTGCATCCCATCGGGATGGTTCTGTGAAGGAAGAAAAAAGCCTGCGAGGGCTTTTGTACCGGGCGGATAAGCTGAGCAGGCCCTGCTTTGGATGCAAAGCAGAGAAGGACTGCAACTGGAAGGAAGATAAGAAGAACCAAAGTCTTGTGATCTGAAATAAAAGGGAAAGCGGGATAGGATATGCAGATCGGAACAAAACAATTTGATACTAAAAACGAAGTTTATATGATGGGAATCCTGAACGTTACGCCGGATTCCTTTTCTGATGGGGGAAGGTTTGATAAGCCCGACGCTGCACTTTTGCAGGCAGAGAAGATGATAGAGGAAGGGGCTGTCATCATCGATGTGGGTGGAGAATCCACAAGACCCGGCTATGAAAAGGTGAGCATAGAGGAAGAGATCCATCGGGTTTGCCCCGTCATCGAAGCCATCAAAAAAAGGTGGGATATCCCAGTATCCCTGGATACCTATAAAACCAAGGTGGCAGCGGCGGGATTACAGGCAGGAGCAGATCTTATCAACGATATCTGGGGACTTCGTTCCCCGGAGAATGAGGACATGGCATCCCTCATTGCAAAAGCAGATGTCTCCTGCATTTTGATGCACAATACAGGCAAAACCATGGGCCCTGATGTGATGAAAGAGATGGAAGAGGATCTTAAGGAAACCCTTCGGATCGCCAGGGAGGCAGGGATCCCGAAGGAAAAGATCATCCTCGATCCGGGTATCGGCTTTGGGAAGGATACACCTCAAAACAGGGAGGTCATCGCCAAGCTGGAACGGCTGGAAAGTCTGGGCTATCCCGTAATGCTGGCGGCGTCCAGAAAGTCCGTTATCGGAAATACCCTGGAGCTTCCCGTAGATGAGAGACTGGAAGGGACCATTGCCCTGACGGTCATCGGCGTTATGAAGGGGGTCTCTTTTTTCCGGGTCCACGATGTGAAGGAAAATCTCCGGGCCGCAAAGATGACGTTGGCTATCCGAAACAGCACTTAAATTATGTAAACTAAAACAGCGGATTTAAAAAGCACAAATACAGCGGGGAATCAACAGAAAAAAGAATTGCCCCCCGCAGGCATTTGTGCTAAAATCGTATAGATAGTGCTCCGAAGCCAAAGCAGACGGAGCGGTAACATTTTTATAGTACGAAGAGAGGTAAGAAACAATGAGTGAGAGTCAAACAAAGCAAGGCGGCTGGCGTGCCAATAAATGGGTAAGAGCTGCCATCCCCGCACTGCTGCTGCACTGCAGTATCGGTACCGTTTACTGTTGGTCGATCTTTTCCCAGGAGATCGCTGATTACATCGGATATTCCAAGGGCGCAACGGAATGGGCATTTTCCTTCGCCATCTTTTTCCTCGGAATGTCTGCAGCTTTCCTTGGTAACATCGTAGAGAAGGATATTCACAAATCTTCCCTGATCGCAACCATCTGCTTTTCGGTAGGTATGGCGCTGACAGGCGTATTCATTTGGTACGGCGGAAACGTTTATCAATCTACAGGCAAGGGAACTCCCGTTGCACTTGTAGGAATCTATTTAAGCTATGGTTTCATTATGGGAATCGGCCTTGGTACCGGATATCTTTCCCCGGTTAAGACTCTGATGCTTTGGTTCCAGGATCGTAAAGGTCTGGCTACCGGACTTGCAGTTGCAGGCTTCGGTGCAGCAAAGGCTATCGCAAGCCCCATCATGCAGAGCATGCTGGTAAACTTAGGTGACGGCGGTATCTACAAGATGTTCATTATCCTGGCTGTTGTATATTGCGTTATGATGTTCGTAGGACATCTGCTTCTGGCAAAACCTGCCGATTGGCATGAACCTCAGAATGATGCTGAAAAGCCCAAGATCATGGAGGTCCTTCGCACCAAGCCCATTACCAACTACATCGGTATCTGGGTGATGTTCTACATCAACATTACCTGTGGTCTTGCACTGATCTCTCAGGAAAAGATGATCGTAAAATGTATCGGCCTTGCAGCTTCCGTTGGTATCATTTCCACCATTTCTGCAATCTTCAATGCAGGCGGACGTCTGGGCTTTTCTTCCTGGGCTGACACCATGAAGGATCGTAATACCATTTACAAGATGATCTTCATTATTTCCATCGCCTTTACCGCACTGGTTATGATCACCGGCGGTATCAAGAACGGTGAAGGAAATACCCTTCTGATCATCCTTGTACTGGCACTGATCTTCTTTGTAAACGCAGGCTACGGCGGCGGCTTTTCCAATGTGCCCACCCTTCTTTCCGATCACTACGGTATGGGTTCCATTTCCGCTATCCACGGTATTACCCTTTCCGCATGGGCCTTTGCAGGTCTTACCGGAAATCAGGTTGCTACCTATATCGTAAATCACACCGGCGAGTTTATCTCTCACGGCGTTGATGCTGCAGGAAAAGAAATCATGATCAATCCCGTCGGATATCAGAATGTTCTGATCTTCACGGTTGCACTTTATGTGGTTGCTCTGGTACTTTGTCTGGTACTTGTTAAGCCCACCGATAAGTCTAAGAAGGCTTGAGATAAGATTAATAAGGGGCTGTAGCCGATGCTACAGCCTTTTTCTCTTTTGTAATAGATATACAATACAGTTTATGGAATAGGAAATAACGTATGAAAGACGGTTCTAAATTCGGAAAGATCATAGCAGCGGCGTATTTTACCGTAGTGGTACTGGTGATGCTATTTTGCGGCTATATGTTTTTTGCCGAAGGAGTTGATGTAACCATACATCGCAAGGGTGCTCCGGTTATCGAGTACAATGACCTGCAGCCTGAGATCATAGAGGATCAGTCTGCACCCCAGGGCGTAATACAGAAGTATGAAGTGCCCATTCGGGAAGGAGATTCCGACAGCGGCTATCTTTGTATGTATGTGAGCCATTGTTATGTACAGATCTATTCCGGTGGGGAACTGATCTATGAAATGAAGACAAAGGAGACGAACCATTTTATCCATTCACCGGGAAGCTTCTGGAGCATGGTTCCTCTGGAAAAGCAGGATGAAGCAAACAATCTGACGGTCCTTATGTATCCGGTGTATAAAAGTGCCCTGACGCGTCATCAGGACTTTTTCGTGGGTTCCAGATTGAAGATCTACCGGGATCAGCTTCGGCATGATGCCCTGCAGATCATTATCTGCCTTGTGACTATAATGTGCGGTCTGGTTTTGGCTTTTACCACCTTCCGCCGTTATTGGAAAGGAAACTCAGACACTGCCAACGGCTATCTGGGAGTGTTTGCCTTCATGATCGGTGTTTGGAAGATGGCGGATTGCCGCTATACAGCTTTGGTCTATCAGAAAAATCCGCTGTTTTTGTCAGTGGTCATCATCTCTGCCCTTTCCATCAGCATTTTTCCCATGCTGAATTATATTCGGAAGCAGATCAGACTGCGGGGATTTCCGGTTATGGAGATCGCATCCGTTGTCACCATTCTGGGTGGTTGGATCTGTCTGCTTTTGCAGCTTTTCGGAATCCTGGAGTATCGGGAGAGCCTTTTACTTACCCATGGCTGCATTTTGCTTGCCATCGTTGCCGTTATGGCAGCGGGGATCAGAGCGGTGCTTTTGGAAAAGAAAAATGATCGTGTAAAGATGACCCTTCTGTTTTTGTCACTTTGTACCGCAGGGGCAGCTATTGATCTGGCAATTTTCTATATCAAGGGCAGCAGCACCAGCAT
>JAEEKV010000137.1 GCA_016282595.1 Lachnospiraceae bacterium | reverse complement strand
TAAATCTTATATTGGAGGATAAAGCGATCCACCTCATGGGGTGCGATCTGCTTATACTGCTCAAAATACTCTACGGCCTTTACCGGATCCTCCAAAATAATGGAAAGCTCACAAAGAGCATATACCACTCTCTTGGTATTGGGGCTGATCTCATTTGCCATCAGCAAAATATCCCGGCTCTCCTCGTATCTGCGGGTATGCCTGTAAATATCGCTGACCCTGTATAGCATGGTAAGACCCTGGACCCTTCTCCAATCGATGGTGTCCACGATCTTCACTGCCTTGGCGTATTCCCCTTGTTTATAGAGGGAAACGATCTCCTTCGCCCTTATTTCATACTCAAATCTATCCAACTTCGTTTTCTCCTGCTTCTATGAGTGAACATACATTGCTTATTTTATCATATTTGGCCTTGCTTCGTCAAAAGTTTTACCCTCAGGCTACGTCATTGGGGGTCTGCTTTCCATCCCTTGCATCCAGAAGGTTTTGCAGGGTGGTCTCGGCAATGGCCTCTAAGGCTTCCAGGGTATAAAAGCCCTGGTGGGAGGTGACGATGACATTGGGGAAAGATAAGAGCCTTGCGGTAACGCTGTGCTCCATGATCTCGTCGGAACGGTCGTTAAAGACATTTCCGGTTTCCTCTTCATACACATCCAGTCCCACACCCAAGAATTTCCCCAGACGGATTCCTTCAATGAGATCATCCGTCTTTACCAGGGCGCCGCGGGAGGTATTTACCAGAATCACGCCATCCTTCATCTTTTTAATGGTATCGATGTTGATCATATGGTAGGTGGAGTCCAAAAGGGGGCAGTGGAGGGAAATCAGATCCGAGCGCTCCAGCAGCTCCTCCAGGGAAACATACTCCACAAAGTCCTTCAGATCCGGATTCTCATACACATCATAACCGATGACCTTCATACCGAAGCCCCGGCAGATCCTTGCCATGGCGGCACCGATCTTTCCGGTTCCCACGATTCCGGCGGTTTTTTGATACAGATTTACGCCACGAAGGTTCCTTAAGCTGAAGTCATTTTCTCTTACCTTATTATAAGCCTTATACAATCTGCGGTTTGCAGCAAGGGCCAGGGCAATGGCAAGCTCTGCAACTGCCTCGGGAGAATAGCCGGGGACTCTTTTCACAACGATTCTCAGCTCCTTTGCCTTGTCGGTATCCACATTGTTAAATCCTGCGCAGCGCATGAGAACGCATTTTACGCCCTTTTCCTTTAAAACCGTAAGAGTAGGTGCGCTGACATCTGCACTGACAAAGGCGCAGACTGCATCAAATCCCTCTGCCATCACTGCGGTACGGGGTCCCAGCTCCTCCTCAATATACTCGATCTCAATGTCCGGATAGGCACCCAGCACACTATCAAAGGATTTTTTATCATAGGTTTTTGCACAGTAAAATAAGATCTTCATTTGGTTTTCCTCCCTCTCTAATCTCCTAAAGCAAAAAGCCGCTTTGCATTTTCCGTCGTGATCCGGATCACTTCCTCTTCAGGTAGCTTCTTAATTTCCGAAAGCACTGCCACCACATTGGGAAGATACAAAGAGCAGTTTCTCTTTCCCCGGTAAGGCTCCGGTGCCAGGTAGGGGCAATCCGTCTCCAGTAAAATCCTGTCCATGGGCAGGTATTCTACCGCTTCCTTTAGCTTTCTTCCGTTTTTAAAGGTCAGCACCCCGCCGATGCCAAAATACAGTCCCAAATTCAGAAAATCCCGGGTGCTTTCCTTGGAATAGGAATAGCAGTGCATGACGCCGCCGCACTTTTCCGCATGCTCCGAAGAAAGCACATCCGCCGTATCCTTTTCGGCGTCCCGGCTGTGAATGACCAAAGGAAGGCCTGCCTGTTGTGCCAGGGCGATCTGGCGGGCAAACCATTTCTTTTGATGCTCCGGAGAAGGATCATCGGGAAAATGATAGTCCAGCCCGATCTCGCCGATGGCTACCACCTTGGGATCCCTGCTCTTTTCCAGGATCCACTCCATATCCTCTTCGGAAAGCTCTGCAGTTTCCGAAGGATGTACCCCCAAAGCCGCATAGACAAAGGGGTATTTTTCACTCAGCTTATAAGAATCCCTGCATCCTCTCATGGAAGCGCCCACATTGATCACCCGGCCGATGCCTTTATCTTTCAGGGATAAAAGAAGGGCATCTCTGTCACTGTCAAAGGCCTCATCATCATAATGGGCGTGGGTATCTGTAATCTCGTACATAAGTTACCTGTTCCTAACTTTTTATAGAAGCTCCGATAATCTGGCAAACTGCTCCACCGTCAGGGCCTCTCCCCGGATGGTCTCGGAAAGTCCCATACTGCGAAGGGCCTCCAGGGTCTTTTCCTTTTCCGCTATACCTCCACCCGCTAAGGCGTTAACCAGGGTTTTTCGCCTTTGGTTAAAGGATGCCCGAATGGTGGCAAACATCTTTGCCTCATCTTTAACGGTTACCGGAGGGGTTTTGTGCTTTGTGAGCCGGATCACCGCAGAGCCCACATTGGGCCTTGGCATAAAGCAGTTAGGCGGCACCTGGGCAATGATCCTGGGCTCCGTAAAATAACGGATAGCCAATGTGATGGCTCCGTAGTCCTTGGTGCCCTCTCTTGCCTGCATTCTCTCGGCCACCTCTTTTTGTACCATTACCGTAATGCTTTCAAAGGGGATCCTCTGCTCAAGCAGCGCCATCAGAATCGGCGTGGTGATATAGTAGGGAAGATTTGCCACAACCTTCATGGGGCGGCCCCCTGCTTCCTCCTGTGACAGCTTTTCCAGATCTACCTTCAGGATATCCTGATGCAAAATCCTGACATTATCATAAGAAGAAAGGGTATCCGCCAGTACCGGGATCAGCTTATCATCGATCTCCACTGCAATGACCTTTCCTGCCTGTTCTGCCAGGTACTGGGTCATGGTGCCGATGCCCGGTCCGATCTCCAGGACGGTATCCTCCTTACAGATGCCGGCACCCTCCATGATCTTATCCAGCACATGGGGATCAATGAGAAAATTCTGTCCGTATCGTTTTTGAAAATGAAAGTCATATTTTTTTAACACCGCTGCCGTATTGGCAGGGTTTGCCAGGTATGCCATGTTTTTTTCCTTACCGGTTTATAGGCTGTAGTTCATAAGTACCGAAACGATGATCCCCAAAAGGGCTCCCATGAGTACCTGCAGCTTGGTATGTCCCACAAATTCCTTCAGTCTCTCCTCTGCAGTAATGGCAGGATCACCCAGCCTTACAAAGGATTCCATCATCTTATTTAAGAGCACCGCCTGCTTTCCGGTCTCAAGACGTACCCCCGAAGCATCATGCATGACGATGATGGCCATAATGAGGGCAATACCGAATTCCGGGGAAGCGGGTCCACAGCGGAAAAATGTAGCTCCGGCCATACCGCAAACCGTGGCGGAATGGGCACTGGGCATACCGCCGTCTCCAAGCAGCCTTTCCCAGACAAATTTTTTGTTCACGATCAGATGGGTGATGGTTTTAAGTACCTGTGCGCAGCACCAGGCTAAAACTGCTGTTGTGATGATCCTGTTGTTTACCAGTTCCTGAAAATAATTCATGTCACTACCTTTCATATACCGGATGCTGAAGCCTCTCGGTAAATTCGCTGTGCTCTAAGGGCTTGTCAAAGAAGTAACCCTGCACCAGCTTACATTCCGTGTTCTTTAAAAAGTTCACCTGCTCGATGGTTTCCACACCTTCACAGATAACCTCCCGGTCCATATCGTGGATCAGGCGGATTACGCTGGACACCAGATTCGCGCCGCTTTCCTTTTCCCCGAAAATCCGATCCACGAAGGATTTGTCGATCTTAATGGTATCCATTTCCACATCTCCCAGAAGAGAAAGTGAGGAATATCCGGTGCCGAAATCGTCCATATTGACCCGGATCCCGGTTTTGTTCATTTGCTCTACGAAGGCCGTCAGGGCTTCCATATCCGAATAACCGGAGGACTCCGTCATTTCCACCGCCAGGTATTTGTGCTCCGTCTGCCACTTATCCGCCGTTTTTACGATCTCCTCCGCAAAATCCGGATTGCCCAGATGAAGCTTGGAAAAGTTGGAAGAAATGGGCACCGGCGTCAGCCCCTGATTTTTCCAAAGCCGGATGTCATTGCACACCGTCTCAAATACATAGAAATCCAGCTCCGTAATGAGTCCCTCGTTTTCCAGAAGGGGGATGAACTGTCCCGGAGAAATGAACCGATCCTCCTTCTGCCAGCGCACCAGAGCCTCCGCACCGCAAAGGGTATTGGTGGTGATATCCACCTTGGGCTGGTAAAAGACCTTGAACTCTCCGTTTCGGATGGCCTGTTTGTAAGAGGTAAGCAGGTCTCCTTCCTCCAGAATGTTTTCATAGGTTTCGCGGCTGTAATAGACGATATCCTCTTTCTTTCTGTTTCTGGCCACATTCATAACCACGGTACAGATTCCCATGACCTGTTCCATGGTGTCATCCTCTTTGATGGTATAAACGCCGCATCTTACCGGAGCCGGAAGCCCGTCAGGCATGGCGGCATCTATGGAGGTCGGATTGGTCTGCTTCAGCCTGGCAATATAGGCAGCGGACCGCTCATTCATAACCAGAATGCAGAAATTGTCATTGCCTGTTCTGGCGATCATCTCTCCCTGGATCAGACCCTCCCGCAGGAATTTTGCCAGAGCTTTCAAAAGCTCATTTCCGAAATCATAGCCGTACTGTCTGTTGATATACTTAAAGCCCTTGATGTTTACCAAAACCGCAGTACGTCCCACCAGCTCTCCATGCTTTTTCAGGCTGTTGCCCTTTTTCACCAGGGTTTCATAGGTATAAAGTCCCGTCAGAACGTCCTTACCCGTCAGCTCAATGGAAAAGAGCATGTACAGTCCTACGGTGATCACCGCAAAGGAAATACAGATGGCTGCCAGAGAAAACATCAGCTTTTTCAGATAGGAATTGATATAATCCACGCCGATATCCACGCCTACAATACCGGCAACCGAGCCGTCCTTACAAAGAACCGGAGCATAGGCGCTGTAATAGCTCCCCCAGGCGTCCGTGCTCACCTGCATATCGCAGCAGGCCTCTCCGGAAAAGGCAGGAAGCATATCATCCAAAAGGGTGTAGGCCTCACCGCAGTCTGCCGGATCATCCGGATCTCCATCCACCACAAAGGTGAGATTGGCTTTGTCCTCAAGCCGCATGGTGTAGATGTATTTGACATAGGTATAGTAGCGGTATTTATTCAGAATATTCAGGATCGTCTGATACCCGGGATCTGTTTTTGCATAGACCCGGTTCATCTCATCGCCGTCAATTTCGGCAGCAATGGTCTGAGCCAGATTCATGCCGCTTTGCTTACTCTGCTCCAGCATCAGTTCACTGACCTTGATGTAGGTGATCAGTCCCATTACCAGAAACAGCAGAACGCAGACCGTCAGGATCAATACGGAAGACCTGTTCAATTTGATTTTCTTTTTGCTTTTGTTCACAGGCGCAGTCTCCATAGACAGAGATATCTCTGTTCATATTCCGTTTCAGTATATCACAACAGGTGGCTTTTTAACAGAGTGTTGGGGAATTTTCGGGAAAGATTTCAAAGAATTTTTCAGAAAAATAAAAAAAATGCTTGCAAATTCCAAACTCCTATACTATAATAACTTTTGCGCTGTAAAAGCACAGAAAAAAGCGCGATTAGCTCAGTTGGTAGAGCACCTGACTCTTAATCAGGGTGTCCAGGGTTCGAGCCCCTGATCGCGCACGAAGCACTGTTTTTGTGGATGTTAGGCCATGGGGACGGTGCTTTTTTTTGTGTAAAAAAGTCGAAAAAAATCCCTTCCCCCGGTAAAGGAGAAGGGATTTTTACTTATGGATCTTAGAAAAGATCACATAGGAGCTGATTATTTGTGGTACTTTCTTCCCACGCTTTCTCCGTTGACGGTAACGCCGCCCATGTCTGCATTCAGATCCAGCTCGCAGTCATTGTTGTCATACTGAACGTCGATACCACCCATGTCGCAGTCCGCTTCCAGATCACTGAAGGATCCCTGTACGGTGATGCCGCCCATATCGGCCTTCAGCTCGCAGTCATCAAAGGTTACATCCTCCAAGCTGATGCCACCCATGGCTGCCTTCATGTTGCCGTCCTCAAAGGTGGTCTTTTCCAAAGTAATGGCACCCATATCTGCATTCAGATCCAGCTTTCTGGCGGTTACGTTCTTCATGGTGATGGCGCCCATATCCGCATCCAGCTTCACCTTACCAAGGGTGATATCCTCTGCTTCCACAGCACCCATGTTCAGGTTCAGATCCACTTCAATGGCAGTTCCCTTGGGAACCGTAACGGTGACCTTGGCGCCGCTGAAACGGTTTTTGATATCCTTAACGCTCCAACGATTGGAGGCCTTTTGCTCGATCTTTAAGGTAGAGCCGGAAAGCTTCAAGCTGGGAGCCTCTGTCTCCGGATAGTTTTCATAGGATACACCGTAATCATCGCCGTACTCGAATACCACATTACCGATGGCTACCGTACCCTCGATCTTATCAAAGCTGCCCATGGCCTGCTCTCTGGAGGTGGTAGTGCTTCTTTCATCGGAAGAAACTGTCCTTCCCACGTTGCCAATGCCCATAAAGCCCTTGATGATATCGCCGCCGATCCAGCCGCCTACATGAATGAGCAATCCTAAAATGATACAGATCACCGTTGCCGCATTCAAAAGACCGATATATGTTTTTTTCCAACCCGTGAATTTCTTTTCGTCTGTCATTTGGTTTTCCTCCTTTATGTCCCTTTTGGGGGAATTAAATCTCCTCGTCCTTTTTCAGCACACCCTTCAGGATCGCATGAACTACTGCAGCGATGGGCCAGATGATCCAGGTCTTATACCAGGCAAAGGTCAAAAAGCTCCAGATCAGATAGAATGCGCGGACCGTAGGCCAATAAACCTGCATAAAGCCGTCGGATACCGGATTTGCATACCGCTCAAAGTCTTCCGGAACATAGTTGCCGGATACGGTCTGGCGGTCATTGAGCTTTAACAAAAACTCAAAGGAAGAATTGATGTTGCTTGCATGTACGATCATGAATACGCCGATGGCGCAGATCACGAAAAGGAATACAACTCCCATGGTCTCCAGGAATTTTCCGAGGCTGGTAAGTCCCAGAGGATTGATGCCGTCAAGAACCGCTACGGGAAGCCAGCAAACTGCACAGAGCACGATGCCCACCGTCAGCTGTACCACGTAGCTTGCATGGAACCGCTCCTTTTCCTGATGGACATAAGTGGCGGTGGAATAATCGATGGAGCAAAGCTCCTTCTTTAAGTATTTCCAGCGGCTGTCGATATTGCCGCAAACCACGAAGAGTCCAACTGCAAGGGCGATGGTGGCAAACATGAACAGCACGCCCAGGCTATCGGGTAAAAATCCGATGGACGAGATCATCACCGGCCAGCTCACACTTAAGATGCAAAGGCCTACGCCGAGAGCAACGCCGAAAGCCGACTTTGCCATATCCCGAAGGTAATCCTTGGCTTCCTCCAAAGAAACCATGTTGCGGGGGCTTTCTTCCATCTGAGCCTTTTCGATCTTTACTTCTTCTTCCAGTCCCAGCTCATCCGCCAGCTCGTCCAGATTTCCGAACTCCGAGATCACGCAGCCCACTGCTTCATTTTCGCTCTTTCCTTCGGAAATCAATTCGTTGTATTTATCCTCCATCATTTGCAGAAGCTCTTTCTTTGCCCTTTTTACTTCTGCCGAATTGGGAAGATTAGCAAACATATTTTCCAGATAATTTTTAATCGTCTCCATTTTACTCCTCCTATGTTCCCTCAAAGATCCTAAGGTTTCAGTCTTCCTTCATTCCCAGCAGGATCACTCCGGGTCCGCTGGCAGGATCGCTTTCCTGGGGCATGAAGTGTTCTACCACTTCCTTTGTCAGGGTCCATTCTCTGCATTTCTCTTCGTAGTAGCGCTCCCCTGCTTCAGTGATCCTGTAATAGGTTCTCTTTTTCCCGCTGCCCGCTGCCGCCAGTTCCTCGTAGGACTCGATGTATCCGTTTTTCTCCATTCTGGTAAAGGCAGAGTACAGTGTTGTTTCCTTAATGATGTATTTTTCCTCTGTCAAAAGCCGGATCTGTTTGGATATCTCGTAGCCGTAGGACGGTGCTTTCTTCAGGATGTACAGGATCATGGTGTCATTGTAGCCCCGGATCACGTCCGAGCTGATGGTGGATGATTCCGTTCCCATAGGCCGTCTCCCTTCTGCGTATTTTTCTTACTACGTCTGTCATTGCTTCGACTGTCGTTGCTTTGTCTATCGTTGCACCGACTGTCGTACTATGTCTGTCGTAGTAAATATAACACCACGCCATTTCCCTGTCAATACATTTTTAAAATTTTATAAAAAAAGCCCTCGAAGCATTTGCTTCGGGGGCTCTTCTGATCTCTTTTTTACTGGGTTTTGTAGTACTCTTCCAGCCTGGGCCTTGCTGCCTCATAGGCCTGCTGCAGACTGGGATCAAACTGGGTTCCCATGCCTTCCATGATAATGGCGTTTGCCTTATCAAAGCTGAAGGCATCCTTATAAACGCGCTTACTTACCAGGGCATCATACACATCCGCAATGGCCATGATCCTGGCCTCAATGGGGATCTGTTCTCCCGCCAGTTTTTCCGGATATCCGGAGCCGTCCCAGCGTTCATGATGGTAATGGGCCACATTTTTAGCCACCTTTTTAAAGGATTCATCCTCGGTCTGACGCAGGATCTCGGAAATGATCCGGCCGCCCTCTGCGGCGTGCTTTTTCATTTCCTCATATTCCGCATCCGTAAATCGGCCGGGCTTTCTGAGCACCGCATCATCTACGGCGATCTTTCCAAGGTCATGCATGGGGGCCGCCTTGATCACATCCTTGCAAAACTCCTGGGAAAGGGACAGCTTCCCTTCCTTTTTCAGCTCGTCGATCAAAATCCGTACGCCTTCACTGGTTCGTTTGATATGCCCGCCTGTGGAATTGTCCCGACTTTCTACCATAATAGCAAGACTCATGATGAGGTTATCATGCATCTCCAGAATAGACTGGGTCTTTTGTTCCACCTCCTGCTGCAGGTTTTCATTATAGGTATCCAGAAGCTGGATGTACTTGCGGTTCGCCGTATCATCCATAAAGGTAATGATGTAGCCCCGGCGCCGCCGTCCGTCATAGAGGTAATTGACCGTGGCGTTAAAGATCCGGTTCTTATCGTGATCTCCCTTAGGATCTGCCACGATGTAGGTAAACAGATTCTTGGTAGGATCGCTTTTGAAATCATCCAGAAAATGCCGGATCCGTCTTTCACAGGGCTTATAGCCAAAGACGTCATCCACCGCCAGATCGGCAATCTCCGGAACGATCTCCTTTCCGATCTCATCACTTCCCAGATACCTGTAATTAAAATCGAAGGAAATATATCCCAGCTGGGTTTCGTGGATCATGGACTCGATAACCGTATCGCTGACATTGTAAAGGCTCATTCTGTAGGCCAGAAGCAAAAACATGATCTGGGCGATGACATAGCCTATGGGAACGGGATCCAGCCCTACTATCAATTTGCGTCCCACGAAATATCCCAGCATACAGATCACATCCGGGATGGCCAAAAGCAGGATCACCATCCTGGGAACCTGTTTTTTCTTCAGATAGGAATAGATAATGGCTATAATTCCGGATAAAAAGATCACAATAACCATGCCGTAAAAGACGGTATGCATAAATCCGTATTCCTTGGTGAGAACTACCTGATTTCCTACCATTTCAAGCTGCATGGATTTATAAAAAATATCGGTGTAGCCGATGGTGAGGGTGGAAGCATAAACCAGGGTACAAATGCAATAAAGAGCCGTCCTGATCCATCGTTTGATCTCAATCTGGCACAGGTTAAAAATGCACAGCACAATAAACATCTGCAGATAACAGCCACCCAGATAGCAGACCTGAATTGCCGCCACCATGGCGTCCGGGGTTTCTGCCAGGGATTGCAGAAAATATCCCACAGCCGCAATGGGAACCAGGATAAAGATCACGGTGAAGTTCACATCAAAGTGCTTATGCCATATGTAAATGTATATTCCCGTACAGATCAGGGAAATGAATGCAGTAATACTGTAAATAATGGTTGCCAAGAGGAAACTCCTTTTTCTTTATTCTGCGATGGAAATACGGATATTTCCCGTATCGGTTTTCAGCTTGCAGGCTCCCCCCTTTGAATCCTTAGGAACATGAACATTTCCGGTGTCCGATTTTGCCTCAATGGTTTTTCCGCTTAAAAAATTCCCCTCTATATTTCCTGTATCCAGTTCTGCCATAACGCTTCCTGCGTCACAATCCTCAAAGCTGAAATTTCCGGTATCCAGCTTTACCTGCATCATATCAGAAACCAGGGTATCCTCAAGATGCACATTCCCGGTATCCAAAGTAAGATCCATGCTTGCAAAGGACAGGGGTCCTTCTGTGGAAAGATCACCGGTTTCGATCCTTGCCACAAGGGCTCCGTACTCCTTTTTCGGAAGCAGGATGACGGCCCTTGGCATGCTGGCAAAGGTGCTGGCCCTTTCATACCAGGTCAGATCCTCTCTTGTTTT
>JAEEKV010000136.1 GCA_016282595.1 Lachnospiraceae bacterium | reverse complement strand
GATGAGTGCTGATCCCGGGAAAAATGCATTGAAAAATTTTTCTGTTTTGTCTTCACTAAATGAAGAGATAGGGGAAGGCGCAGTATTATGCATGACATCAGCGGTGATCCCTTTGGATGAGAATAATAAGATGGTTCCGATTAAAGTAATATAGCAGGTTTTGCCACCTTAAATAATGACTGTCGAGACGGTAGTTTTAATGGTCAACATTTCCTGACTCGTTTATCTGGAATACTGATGATTGAATAGAAGAGGAAAACAAAAATGGTTTTACTTGTAATTGATACCCAAAAAGGAATTACGGATGACAGGTTGTATGGATTCCGGACGTTGGAAGAAAAAATAAAAACCTTAATTGAGGCATCCAGAGAATGTGGCGTTGAAGTAATCTATATCCGTCATGATGATGGACCGGGCTCCGGTTTTTCAAAAGGAGATGCAGATTTTGAAATATACGACGGATTTGCACCCGAAAAAGGAGAAAAGATTTTTGATAAGAATGTAAACAGTGCATTTCATGATTCCACGGGACTTACGAAGTACCTTGAATCAAAGAATATTAAGGTTGTTATTGCGGTAGGACTTCAGACCGATTACTGCGTTGATGCCACCATTAAAAGCGGCTTCGAAAAGGGTTTTAAAATGATCGTTCCGGAGTATTGCAATTCCACAAGGGACAATCCCTATATGGACGCAAAGACAACCTATGAGTTTTATAACAAAAACATGTGGCCCGGAAGATATGCAACATGCCTATCCGTAGAAGAAACCCTGAAGCTGATCCGGGAATATAAGAAAAGTGAGATCCCTGCAAGAATAGCAGCATGCGGTACACAGGAGATTGAAACGGAAAGGCTGATACTTAGGCCGTTTTGTCAAAAAGATGCTGAATCGGCTTTGCATAACTGGGCGGGAATAGAAGCGGTACAGAGTATGTACGGTGAGCCTGCATATAAAACCGTTGAGGAAGTCAGCAGACTTTTGGAAAACTATATAACCGGATACGCTACCGGATATACATACAGATGGGCCGTAATGGAAAAAGAATCCGACGAATGTATCGGACAGATTGCATACTTTTTGGTGGATAAGAATAACAGCTGGGGGGAGATCGAATATTGTATCGGAACGGCATATCAGGGAAAAGGATATGCTACGGAAGCAGCAAAAGCAGTCATCGATTACGGCTTTCATACAATTGGTTTTAACAAGGTTCAGATATGCGTCAGACCGTCAAACATAAAATCCAAACGGGTAATTGAGAAGTGTGGTTTTGAGTACGAAGGTACGCTCAGGGACTACTTCTTTATAAACGGTAAGTATGAAGGCCGGATGTATTATTCACTGCTTGCTCATTGATACTGTATAATTATTGTTCAAAGAAAACAATGTAAAGCGAGTGAAGAGAATCAAAACGATCATCAGGAGAAAGTAAGATGGTATATGAACTAAAGGACACATCAAAAGCGGAAGCCCTATTTACTGGGTGGAAGGAAACATTGATCACATCCTGTCTGCAAAAGGTCATGGGAAAGGTTTATGTGACCGATCCTGAAAATCCGGTATCGGCATTTGCATTCGTGGGGTGCTTTGGATTTTTCGCAGGCAGTCCCGATGAAGAACTGGTACAAAATAAACCTGCGGGATTTGTGATCATGGTGCCCCAAAACAGGGCGTGGGAGGAACTGATCGAAAGGGTTTATCCCGATGCAAAGAAAGTGACCCGGTACGCCATAAAGAAGGATACACAATTTGATGTGGAGGCTTTGAAAAAGAATCTGCAGATGCTTCCGGAAGGATATGAATTGAAATCCATTGATGACAAGGTCTATGATCTGTGCCTGAAAAGTCCGGTTACAGCAGATTTTGTTTCCGCTTTTGAAAGCAAAAAGCAGTATCTGAAGGACGGCAGAGGAATGGTGATCCTGAAGGAGGGCAGCATCATATCGGGAGCCTCTTCCTATACCCGTTATCGAGAGGGCATTGAGATTGAGGTAGATACGGTAGAATCGGAGCGAAGGAAAAATCTTGCCATGATTGTCTGTTCGGCCCTCATCCTAAGATGCCTGGAGGAAGGACTGTATCCCAGCTGGGATGCCCAGAATATGGGCTCTGTCCGGTTGGCGGAAAAACTGGGTTATGAATTCGACCATGAATACGTTGCCTATGAAGTTGCATCAAATGAGAGAACGCATTAGGCAACAGTTTATTTAATATAAAGGGGTTACAAAATGCACAATATAACAGAACTGCCGGCATGGGAACGGCTCTTTAAAAAGATCATATGGAAGCAGCTTGGTGAAATTCAGGGAAAGACCATCCTGGATTTCGGAAGCGGCGAGGGGATTACCGCAGATCACTTTGCAAAAGACAATGAGGTCATCGCCATCGAGCCTGATGAGGATATGCTGGAGCATGCATGGAGGGACCATACATACAGACAGATCGTGGGAGATGTGAGCGCCCTTTCGGAGTTTGCAGATGCTGCCTTTGACATCGTGCTTTGCCACAACGTGCTGGAGTATATTGATGATAAAAAGAGTGTTGTGCAGGAATTGACCAGGGTGTTAAAACCCGGCGGCATCCTGTCCATTGCAAAGCATAACAGGGCAGGGCGCATCATGCAGATGGCGGTGCTGTTGGATGATTTTGAAAAGGCTCATGCACTTTTGGACGGAAAGAATTCTACTGCGTCTAAGTTTGGAGAGATCAGGTATTACGAGGACGAAGAGATCGAAGAGTGGGTACCCAAGCTGGATGTGGAAAAAACCTATGGCATCAGAACCTTCTGGGATCTGCAGCAAAACCAGGAAAAGCACGCAGACGAAAAGTGGCAGGAGGCCATGTTGGAACTGGATATGAGAGTGTCTCAGATGGAGCCCTTTAAAAAGATCGCTTTTTTCCATCATCTGATCTTTAAAAACAATCAGCGGGAAGAAATCCCGGCAGAGAATCCTTTTATGAAAGAAGCTATTGATGAAGCCTTGGAGGGTATTTACAACGGTCATGGCGGCCCCTTTGGCTGCGTCATCGTAAAGGACGGAAAGATCGTAGGAAGAGGTCATAACAGAGTCCTTGCCATCATCGATTCCACGGCTCATGGTGAGATCAGTGCCATTCGGGATGCGGAAAAATCTCTGGGGACCCACGATCTTTCGGGGTGTGAGCTCTATACAACAGGAGAGCCCTGTCCCATGTGTCTGAACGCCATTCTATGGGCGAATATTGAAAAGGTCTATTACGGATGCACCATCAGTGATAATGCAAAGATCGGTTTCCGAGATGAGAAATTTGATCAGCTGTCCGGCGGCAGAGATACCTTTAAAGATTTCCTGGTTTGCATCGATCGAAAAGCCTGCCAAAAGCTCTTTGCGGTTTATAGCAATCTGGAGCACGAGATCTATTAAAGGAGCAAAAACCGGGTATGCACAAGAATTTATTGTTTGATCTGGATCAGACGCTTTTGGATTTTCATGCGTCGGAATATATTGCCCTGGGAAAGGTGCTTCGGGAAAACGGGTTATCTTTTTCGGATGAGATCTATCATCTCTTTAAGGCCTATAACAAATCCCTTTGGCTGGAGCTGGAAGCCGGAAAGATCTCCCGGACAGAACTTTTTACAAAGCGATTCCTTTATATTTTTGAGCAGTGTGAAGGAGTTGTAACGAACCCGGATCCCCTTATCGTCAACAATGATTTCATCCGTACCATGTCGGAAAACGGCGTGGTTTTAGAGGGCGCCATGGAGCTTTTGGAGCAGATCAAAAGGGAAATTGAGAATGCCCGAATTTATATCATTACAAACGGTGCCACCATAAACGCCAGGGGCCGGATCGCATCTGTGGGTATGGATCGGTTTATTGAGCATCTTTTTGTCAGTGAAGATATGGGAGTCAATAAGCCATCCATGGAGTATTTTGATCTTGTGCTGGAAACCATTAAGGAGCCGAAGGAATCCTGCCTTGTCATCGGAGATTCTCTTTCCTCCGATATGCTTGGGGCACAAAATGCATCCATGACTTCCGTGTGGTTCAGGCCGGACGGGGATATTGAACAGGCTAGGAAAAAATATGACATCGACTATACGGCAGCCTCTTTTGAGGAACTGTTTCAGGTGATCCGAAAATGGAGCATTGACATTTCAGTTTGAATCTGCTAGACTTTGCATTGTAAAAAAATCTTAAAGAAAGCGAGGTACATATGATGCGTGTGATGAATATTGAGCTTGTAAGTGAATATCGTATGATGACCTCGGTTTATGCATTTTAAGAGGAAATAAGATCTATATGCATCTCTTAACCGTGGCAATTTTGTCACGGCATTTTTATACCCATTTTCACGCGCTTATCCCAAGTTTGAGGTCTCCATACGATACAGGAAACAGAACCTATAAAACCTAAAAAGAAATGGAGATCAAAACATTGAATACGATTATTATCAGAGAAGAAACAAAAGAAGATTATTATGCAACAGAACACATGACACTTCGCGCATTTTGGAACCTCCACGGACCGGGGTGCAATGAGCACTATCTGGTACATTGTCTGCGAAGTGCAAAGGAGTACTTGCCAAAGCTTAGCAGAGTTGCAGAGCTGGATGGGCGGATCGTAGGTGCCATCTTTTATTCCAAGGCTAAGGTGGTAGAGAATGGAAAAGAGCATGAGTTACTAACCTTCGGACCCCTGGCAGTTGAGCCCACCTGTTTTAGTATGGGAATCGGCAAAAAGCTGTTGGAGGCTACCCTGCCTTTGGCAAAAGAAGCAGGCTATCCCGGTATCGTCATCTGCGGGGAGCCGGAGTATTATCCCAAACACGGATTTGTAACCTGCGATCACTTTGGCATCACCCATCCCGCCTTCGGAAATTCCGATGCTTTTATGGCCTATCCTTTGAGTGATGAATTTGAGCAGGTTCACGGCGCCTTTTATGAAGCACCGGTATTTGAGGAATGCGAAGATGAGGAAAAGGTATTGGCCTACACAGAGCAGTTTCCCTACTATAAGCCTCTGAAGCTTTCCTGTCAGTGGCTTCATGTGGAGAAGCTGGGAAGGATCTGCGAAGTCAGTAAAAACAGCTTTAAGATCCGGTTTTGGGAGCAGGAAATTCCGGCCAGACTCAAAGGAAGCTTTTATGAGGAAAGTGCAGACAAGCTCCCTGTGGTAGGAGATTATGTGACATTTCGCTACAACCGAAGCGGGGAAAGTATCATCCTGTCCGTGTGCGAGCGAACCAGTTTTTTACAAAGACCGGATCAGGCCAAAACAGGGGTCATGCAGTATATGGTGGCCAATGCGGACTACTGCTTTATCGTCACCTCATTAAATGATGATTATAACTATAACCGCATAGCCAGATACGCAAGCATTGCCCTGCAGGGAGGCAGCATTCCCGTGGTGATCCTGACAAAGTCCGATCTTTGCAATAACGTAGGAAGGTTTATCACGGAAGTGGAAACTGTTTCGGATCAGGTGAGAGTTCACGCTATTTCCGCACTTTATGGCATCGGGTTGGAGGAACTTCGCGAATACGCCAAGCCGGGGACTACCATCTGCCTTATGGGATCCTCCGGCGCCGGAAAATCCACCCTCATCAATGCCCTGACAGGAGAGGAGACCATGAAAACCTCGGCCATCCGTGAGGATGATTCCAAGGGACGGCACACCACAACCCACAGGCAGCTCATTATGCTAAAGGACGGCGTTGCCATTATTGACACCCCGGGTATGCGCGAGGTGGGAATGGCAAATACGGAAGACGGCATTGACGCTACTTTTTCGGATATTACAGAGCTGGAAGCAAGATGCAGATTCAGCAACTGCCGACACGAAACGGAGCCCGGCTGCGCCATCAAGGCAGCGATTGCAAGCGGAGAACTATCCAGAGAGCGATATGAACTGTATCAGAGTCTGGGAGCGGAAAATACCCGGAATTATGCCATGAAAAAGCAGATTTCCAAATGGGCAAAGGAATACAAGAAAGTAAATAAAAGAACTACACAGTTTTAGGGATTTTTGATAAAATAGCATCATGGGCGTGACAGTTTGGAACTCAGCCCGAATGATGAAAGAACAAGGTGCTATTTATGAATCAGCAAAAAAAGCCGGGGCTTTTGGAAATCAGTATCAATATTGTAAAAGTGATCATTGCGCTGCTTCTGATCTTCAGTCTGAGTGTATTCGGTCTTTTTGGTTTTATTGATGAAAAAGATGCGAACATCAAAGAACCGTTTCGATATATTGAGAATTGGACGGTGACAGGCAGTGACGGAAGCAGTGCCCTTGTTGGGCGTACCTATTCCGATGTATCGGCTTACACCACGGACTATACCATAGAATCAACCCTGCCGGAGGGCATCGGAGAAACGGAAAGTCTTTACATCAGTACCCGTAAGGACCTATCTGTCTATATTGATGGAGAACTTCGCAAGGAGTATGTGGAAAAAGAGGACTTTCGGATTCTGGTGGGAGCCATCAAGCAATTTTACCTGGTGGTGCCTCTGAAAAAGTCTGATGCGGGAGCACCCATTAAGATCCTGGTGAAGGCCTCCGAAAAGGATGAGGAGATCGTCTCCGATATCTTTATTACCACCCGTTATGGTGCCTTCAGTTACCAGATGAAAAGAGACAGCCTGACCTTCTTTTTGACCTTTGTGGTACTGATCTTTGCCATTGTGGCGTTTATCGTCAGCGTAGTGCTTCGGTTTTTATACAAGCTGGAGATTGACATGATGTACGGCTCGGTGGGAATCTTTATCATCGCAGCATGGATCATTTCGGAATCCCCGCTGTTTCCATATATTCTGGGCATGGAACGAATCAACGGACTTTTGAGCTACTTCTTCTGTCTGCTGATCCCCGTTTCCCTTGCCGTCTATTTGAATGCTGTGCAGGAAAGCCGCTATCGAAAGCTGATGACCGTGATCATGATCACAACAGGGCTCAATGCCGTGGTATGGCCTATTCTGCATTTATGCGGGATCCGATATTTCTATGAGGACCGGGTTCCTGTTAATACCATTCTGGTTGTCATGGCAGCATCTACCATTCTGATCCTGATCTATGATGCCATCAAGAAAAACATCGATACCTATCGTTATACCTTCTTCGGATTTCTGGGATTTCTGATCTGCGGTGTGATTGAGCTTTCCATCCTGCTTTTAGTGGATCCCAGCTTCAGCTCCATCTTTATCGTCATCGGACTGGGCGTGATGCTGGTATTCGTGGTAATCCAGCAGGTGGATGATCTTAGGAAGATCAATCTGGAAAAACAGCACGCCATCGATATCTCAGAGGCTAAGACCCGGTTTCTTGCCAGCATGTCTCACGAGATCCGCACCCCCATTAACGCCATTCTGGGAATGAATGAGATGATCCTGAGAGAAAACAGTGACAAGGTCATCGGAGAATATTCCAGAAGTATTAAAACCTCCGGAAAGATGCTTTTGATGCTGGTGAATGATGTCCTTGATTTTTCCAAGATCGAGGCAGGAAAACTGGAGATCAATGAGACCAGATTTCTCATGTCTGAAATGCTTCGGGATGTGATCTCTCTGGTTTTGGAACGGGCAAATGAAAAGGGACTGGAGCTGAAAACCCAGCTGCAGGATGAAATTCCGGATGCCGTCATCAGCGATGAATTCAGGATCCGTCAGATTCTCATTAACCTTATCAATAACGCCATAAAATATACGGATCAGGGAAGCGTTACACTGATCCTGGGCGGAAGCTATACAGAAGACGGATTTATGCTAAAGCTTGTGGTCAAAGATACCGGAAAGGGGATTTCCAAGGAGGAGCAGCCCCATCTCTTTGAAGCCTTCTCCAGAGCAGATGTATCTTCCAACGCTAACATCGAGGGTACGGGTCTGGGCCTTGCCATCGTCAAGAGTATTGTAGATTCCATGAACGGAACCCTGGGTGTAGAGAGCGAGTATGGCGTGGGCTCCGAGTTCTGGGTGAAGCTGCCCCTTCGCTATGACAGCAAAAAACCTCTTGAAGCCGATTTCATGGAAAAAGAGATCGTGGCAGATACAGCGCCTGCGGGGAGTCTCTTTACAGCTCCGGATGCCAGGATTTTGGCCGTGGATGATAACCAGTCCAATCTTACCATCGTAAAACTTTTCCTGAAGCGCACCGGGATCAAACCGGATCTTTGCAACAACGGAAAACGTGCCCTGGAGCTTTGCAGGCAAAAGCAGTATGACCTGATCCTTTTGGATCATATGATGCCTGCTCCCGATGGAATTGAAACACTGCATATGATCCGTGAGGATGCAGATTCTTTGAATAAAGAGACCAGGGCTGTGGTTTTGACGGCAAATGCCGTGGCAGGAAGTCGGCAGATGTATTTACAGGAGGGATTTGTGGATTATCTGACAAAGCCCCTGGATTCCGGCGTCCTGGAGCAGACCGTGAAAAACCTGTTGCCTGCGGATAAGGTGCTGGAAGCGGAAAGCGGAGCAGAAGACGAAGAGAATCTTGAGATTTTAGAGTTCCCGGTTGCGGGAGAGGGAGCGTCGGATGCAGAAAAGCAGCAGGCTTCTTCTCTAAAGGAGAAACTGACATCCATTCAGGGCCTTGATTATGATACAGCCATGCGCCACTGCGGCGGCAGCGAGGAAATGCTGGAGGAAATCCTTTCCGATATTGTATCCGAGTGTGAGGATCGCTGCGAGAGGATGAAACAAAGCGTTGCCCATAAGGATGCGGATGCTTACAGGATCGATGCCCATTCCATTAAAAGCAATATGGCAACTTTGGGACTGACCGAGCTTAGCAAGAGAGCCAAGGAGCATGAGTTTGCAGCAAAGGATCAGAATCTGGATTTTATCCAGAGTGATTATGAGGATTTCATCTCCTCTTATGCGGAAATTTGTAAGAAATTGAAGGGATGAATATAACTTAAAAAGTATATCACGAAATGAATCATTCTCCGTCTGATCTATGAGATCATAATACTATGGAGTAAAGCCGTCAATTTATTGGCGGCTTTTTTTCTGTAAGAATTTGGAAAGAAATTAATAATGCTTTTGTAAAGAAGTCCGGACGAAAGTCTAGTATAGTGGTATCAACAAAGATCGGAAGATCATGATTCCGATATGAAGAATGAAACAAAACACTTCTGATAAATTGAAGGAGAATGAATATGAAACCAATCTTAAGGACAGAAAAGTTATGCAAGACATTTTCAAATGAAGGTCTGCAGCAGCACGTGATCAAGAACCTGGATCTGGAGATCATGGAAGGAGATTTTACGGTCATTATGGGATCTTCGGGATCCGGTAAATCTACCCTTTTGTATGCTCTTTCCGGCATGGATAAGCCCTCCCTTGGCAAGGTCTTCTTTGGGGAGGAAGACATCTCGAACTACAATAATGACAAGCTGGCACTTTTCAGAAGAAACCATTGCGGCTTTGTATTCCAGAGCATCTATCTGCTGGAGAATATGAATGTGCTGGATAACGTTTTGACCGGTGCACTGGTGGCAAAAAAGAATTCTCCCGAGCTTGTGGCAAGGGTGAAGGAACTTCTGAAAAAAGTAGGGATTGATGAACCCCTTTGGAAAAAATATCCGAACCAGCTCTCCGGCGGTGAATGCCAGCGTGTGGGCATCGTTCGGGCGGTGGTGAATGAGCCTCAAATCCTGTTCGCGGATGAGCCTACGGGAGCATTGAATTCTTCTTCGGGACAGGATGTGCTGGATGTGTTTACCCAGCTTCACAAAAACGGACAGAGTATCGTGATGGTAACCCATGATTTAAAGACGGCCCTTCGGGGAACCCGGGTGATCTACCTTCGGGATGGCGGCATTGTGGGAGAGCACAGGATGGCGGATTATGAAAATGATGATCTGAAGAAAAGAAGGCAGTCATTGCAGGAATTCTTAGACGAGATGGGATGGTAAACGAAATGAAAAAGATTATCAGATTATCCTTTGCCAATATCAAAAAGCATAAAAAAGAATCCGTCCTTCTGGTGATCCTGACCCTGCTTTGCATCACGCTTCTTGCATCGTCGGTTTCCTCCATGCTCGGCATCAAAAAGATCACGCCGGCCATGGTGGAAGGGAGCGGATGTTTTCAGAATTTTATCTATTTTAATCAGGAGTATTATTCAGATAAATATTTAAGCTTCCTCGAAGAAGATGAGCGGGTGGAATCCTTCGACCATACGGGCATGGTGACGGATATCATCAATGTAAAGAACTATCAGGATACCGGTGATAACATGCTCTTCGACATCAGTTTTGTACCGGAAAGCGGTGAAAGACGGATGGAGAATTTTGTAAAAAACGCCGATTTTCAGTCCCTGGAGCACCCCATCTATCTGGATGTTACCAATAGAGAAAAGCTCGAGATTTCCGAGGGCGATGAGATCACTTTCATCAGGGAAAATAAGGAGTTCACTTTTACCGTGGCAGGCTTCTACGAATCCGGTCTCTGGGTTTTCGGCACCAAGGCAGTGGTTTCAGAGGAGGATTTTGCCAACCTTGAAAACTACATGAAACAGCGCTACGAAATGATCGGGATCAATACGGTTCCCGGTACGGACAACAACGCTCTTTTAAAAGAGTTTAAGGCCTCTGCGGATGAGATGGCTGTTAATGACCTGACTTCGGCAGTGAGCACGATGTCCTACGAAGATTCACTGTCCATGAATGAAACAAACATGGCGCTTTTAAGTATGATCATCGCCATCATGGCAGGTGTCATCGTCATCGCCGTGATGATCATGATCCGCTTTCGGATCGTCAGCGACATCAAGGAACAGATCGTATCCATCGGCGTGCTGGAAGCCATGGGATATACATCCGGAGAGATCGCCTGCTCCTATATCGCAGAGTATGTTTTGATCGCACTGGTGAGCGCGGTCCTTGCAATTTTTCCGTCCGTGGCCTTGGCAGGAGGTTTGCTGGGGAATGCGGCAAGTTCGGTCAACTACGGCGGATCTGTCCCGGCACCGATTGCGCCCATTATTATCTGCATTTTGATCATCCTTCTTTTTGTAGGACTCACCGCCATGACCAGAGCCCTTTCCGTGAAAAAGTATCCTCCGGTGCAGGCTTTCCGCAAAGGGATAGAGACGCATCATTTCAAGAAGACCTTTGTCCCGCTGGAAAAGACAAAGGGCAGTATCCATATCCGCCTTGCCATGAAAGAATTTTTGCAGGGAGCAAAAAACCAGATTGGGCTGACAGTCTGCATTGCCGCCTGTACGGTTATGGTGCTTATGGGCTTTATGCTGGGCAGTTTTTTCAGCAGCGCCGATCGGATCCTCGGCAGTATCTGCGGCCATGAGCTTTGTGATATCCGGATCGAAGCCACCGGGGATATAGAGCCTGAAGCCTTTGCAAAAGAACTGGAAGGCATGCCGGAGGTAGAGCAGGTGCTGCAGCCGGCAGTAGGTCTCGGAGTCAAGGTAAACGGAAATGATTCGTCCATGGGGCTGGAAGTATATGAATCTTACGATAAAACAAGCACCATTCTTTTGACCGAAGGACGCCTGCCGGAACACGAAAATGAAGCAGCTTTGACGGTCCAATCCGAGAAGCAGGTGGGCGCACAGCTTGGAGATACCATTACCGTGGAATACGGAAAGGTGAAAAGAGAGTATATTCTCACCGGAACCGTAAACTGCGGCGTGGATCCCCTCACAGCCTATCTGACAACCGATGGATTTCACCGGATCGATCCGGCCTACAAATCCTATGCCTTTGATCTGTATCTGAAGGAAGATGTGGATCAGGATGCTTTTGCAGATCTGTTGCGGGAGCGGTATGGAAAAGAGATCGCGGAGTATAAGGACGGCGAAGTGACGGGGGATACCTTAGAAGAACAGATCCGCAGCGCAGCGAATAACGAAATGGCAAAGGCCATGACGGAGCAGGGCGTCAGCTACATGGAGTATGCTATCCGGGTGGGAGATGAGATCATCACCGGCAGCACTTCGGCCATGATGATCAAAAACCTGACCTTTGTAGAAAAAGAAAACAAGGAAATCGGTAACATGCTCTGTGTATCCTTTGCAGGAATCTCCGTGATCCTCATGGTGATTTCCGCCATTACCGTGATGCTGATGCTTGCCATCCTCATGGCATCTACCATCCGCAAGCAGTACAGACAGCTGGGTATCATGAAGGGTATGGGCTATACCTCAAAAGAGCTGATGTTCCAGATGGCTTTCCGGATCATTCCGGTAGCAGTGGTAGCTGTAGCCATCGGAACTGTGCTGGCGATCCTGCTTTTGCAGGTTGTAAATGTCTATGTGTGCAAGGTCACGCTGTCGGCAGCCGGCCTTTTCGGAATGGATTTGATCATCCTGGCCTTCTGTTTTACCTGTGCCTATATCAGTGCAAGGAAGATCAAGAAGATCTCGGTATATGAGTTGATCACGGAGTAAAGAGTTTTAATTCAGGAGAATGATATGAAAACGAAGAAGATCGCAAAGATATGTTCAGTATTCGTACTCGGAGGTGCCATTGCGTATTCCATTTGCAGTATTTTGAACAGCGGAAATGATTTAGTAATCTGCAAAGCAGAAGAAAGCATGGCGCAAGAGAATACGACGGAAGGCAGCAATTCGGATGCAGGAATGCACTCACGCTTTCTCAACATCGGTTCTGTCAGCAAGGTTTATCCGGTGACGGCAGTGATGCAGCTGGCAGATAAAGGACTGGTGGATCTGGATGCTCCGGTGACAGAGTATATTCCGGATTTTAAGATGGTGGATGAAAGGTATAAAGACATCACAGTGCGCATGCTGATGAACCATACCTCCGGTTTGATGGGGTCAAAGTACGCGGGCAGTTTTCTTCTTGACGAGGCAGGAAGCGCGTATCATGACGGCTTTTTAAAACACCTGGAAACCCAGTCTCTGAAAGCGGAACCGGGATCCTTCAACTGCTATTGCAATGATGGTTTTACCCTGCTGGAGATCCTGACAGAACGGGTCAGCGGAAAGTCCTTTACAGAATATCTGACGGAAAACATCGTGGGGCCTCTTTCCCTGGAACATACGGGAACTGTGTGGAACACAGATTTCAGTGGCCAGGCGGCCATCTACGGAAGCGGAAACATCAGGCTGGCCCATGAATGTCCGCAGCTTATCGGCGCAGGCGGAATCATGTCAGATGCAGCGGATGTCTGTACTTTCGGGACCGCATTTTTTACAGGGAATGATATGCTGCTGTCCGAAGCTTCCAAAAAGGAAATGGCTAAGAACAATCAGGCAGGAGACAGCGTAGAGAATTTCGGACTTGGCTGGGACAGCGTGGGAAAGAAGGACTATGATGCGGCAGGCGTCACCGTGCTTTCCAAGGGAGGGGATACCTTCTTCCAGCATGGAAGCCTGGTGGTTGCGCCGGATGAAAAAGTCAGCGTAGCAGTTTTATCCAGCGGCGGTGACAGCGGACTGGATGAGGATGTGGCCCTGAAACTTATGGATATCGCACTTTCCGATCAGGGCATTAATGTCGTTCACCCAGAGGAGGAAAAGCCGCAACTGACAGATCAGATCCCTGGGGAATATCTTGCTTATGAAGGTGTGTATTGCAATATGGAAAAGACCATGCGCATCTCCTTCCCGGAGCAAAAATACATGCTGCTTACAACCCTGACTGCCGATACGGATGTGGAAGAGCAATATCAGATGACAAAGGATGGCAGTTTTGTGAAGATGAATGGTGATGTGGCTTCGGGAAAGGCCATTCCGGTGACGCCTGTGCAGGCACTTACCTTTGAGGAAAAGGACGGACAGGTCTATGTAACCGAGCCGCATATGGGATGTGTCCTTTACAAAACGCCTCAGCTACGGGTTAAGAAAGAAGTGCAAAGTGCCTGGGATGCCCGGGACGGCATTCGCTACTACTGCGTAAGCGGCTCAGCGTCGGATGAATTCTATCTCATCGAAAATGTGAGCATGTCACTGCATACCAATGAAGAGGCTAAGGGCTATGTGAATGGATGCATCATGCAGGATGAAAACCACGCCGGTTATGATATGGTCTTGCCGAGCACTTCTTCCAGGGACCTTTCCAATCTGCGCATGGAAACCGTGGAGGGAAAAGAATATCTGTGTATGGATGAGATCGGATACAGGTATATATCGGGGGAAAGCATTCCGACATGGACGAAGGACATCTCAAAGGTGGACCTGACGACAGATGAGGCAAGCTGGTACAAGATCGACGGTGCAGAGGATGTGACCCTTCGCCTGGATATTCCTGAGGGGGCAGCGGTCTGTGTGTATGATCAAAATATGAATCTGAAATACTCCAGTCATATGACGGGATATGGAGACAAGGTTCCACTTCCGGAAACGGGAATGATGGTCTTTATGGGAGAGACGGGAAACAGTGTGAGGGTGGAGCAGTCCGCAAAATAATGATGCCCGGCCAATATTTTTACTGGAAGGATTTGATATTCTGTGATATATTGTTTTCATTAGGGAAAATGAGAGGAGTATCGGCTATCTGCGAAAAAGGATTTGGCTCCCATGTATGACGGAATACAATCTTTCACAACAAAAATGATGGAGCATACGATCATTTCTGACGGATCATGACCGTCAGTTATGATGGTATGCTTTTTATATATAAATAAAGAACCGAAGTAAAGTATATTATGAACAAGGAGAAGGAAATGAAAAAAGGGAAAGCGAAAAGATCACGTTTACTATGCGGCATCATGGCTGCAGCGCTTGCAGCGTCGGAAATCCTTGCGCTTACACCGCCTTTGGAGGTGAAGGCCGCAGAGAGTACTTCCATTAATGCGCTCAAAGCAATCGGCATTAATTCGGATGCACAGCCGGAAGGGTTTGATGAAGATGATACGGAAAATAATCCCTATGGGACAAAGACTGTGATCGCCAATATGGCGGATGAGGTATTTGCCGCCGCCATGGGACAGGCCGGAAGCGCGATCATCGGCAATCAACGTTCCGTCACAGGAACTGATCTCGACGGAACTGAGAATGATGGAGTCATTGCTTACCGGAATGGTTCTACGTTTACAACACGAAAATTTAACGATACGATAACAAATACAGTCAATGTAGAGGGAACAACCTCCGATGCTGAGAACGGCGCGCAGTTTCAGAGTAACTTTATCAATAAAACTGCCGGCGGAAACTTTGATGGTAATCTGGAAGGGAAAAAAAGACAGTTTGCCATGGTAAGTCTGGATGACAGCAGTTTCGATTACGACGCAGAGAGCGACGATGTCGGAAAAATAAAACTGAAGCTGAGCGTAAGTGATGCGGCAGATTCCACAAAGTCTTCAGATCATCCTATAACGCTCGGTTTCAGGCTTTCGGAAGAAATGAGTAATTTTCAGGAAAATGCGAGGATATCCGAGCGTGATACTTTTGGTAATTATAAAAAGGTTCCGGCAAAAACGATCCATCAACTGCAGGCGATCGCCTATATGAGTATCGTGACAGGAGATTTTGACGGAAACGGGATCGATGAGATTGCTGTCTATAATCCGTATTCGAGTAGTGTGAATGCTGCAAGGGTTGAGATCTACGGATTGAAGACAGCCCCGAATGGCGACAATATCTATGATATGAACAACTGGGAGATGAAACAAACCATGCAAACGGACGGTGATAATTTTGTATCACTGGCTGTGGGAGATTTGGATGCGGATGGGATCGATGATCTGGCCATCGGCTGTAATGATAAGGTTACGGTTTTGTTCGGCAATCGGGTGAATATGCTGAATTCGAAGAAGGGCCAAACGATCTCTTGTGAAGAGCAGAATTATTCGTCGGGGTCTGTCAAAGATCCTTCTGTGGTGATTTTTCAGGAAGAAAAAGAAGGGGTTTCGGAGACCTATCTGGCCTATTTGAGTACTTACGACTATTATAGCATACATAAAAGTTTTCTGAATGTCTATCAATGGGATGCGGACGATCAAGGTAATTATTGTTTCATAAAACGAGACGGTACAGCCAGGGATTCAAGCAGCTTCAATCCGGAGTTTTTGCGGTTCGAGAATTACAACGTGAAGACTGGCTCAGTCTTGTATATGCGGATGCCGCTGGAATTATATTATGCAAATCATCATTTTTGGTGTCCATATTGGAAAGCGAAGGATAGCAGCAGTACCGTTAATCAATATTCATATAATTTTTCTTTTTCACCGCAGAATAATATGCTTTCCTATCGTACACAAGAGATCAACCCCCATTTGGGCGGCGATGCATCTTTTGGCAATGTCGTAGCATTAACGAAAAATGCAGCTGATATAAATACCTCGGTCAACAGCACAGAGGGGTTCTTTCCCTACGATTTTCAGGTTGCAGATCTGAATGGTGATGGTATTGAGACGGTCTTTTGTAAGGCTATGGTGGGTAAGAAATACGGTAGTTACAAGATACTTGAGAATGAAAGTACATCATATAGTCTGGAAGCAGGGCATTTATTGATGGCGACTACGCCGGGAGCAAAGGGACCTATGATGCGCCCGGATCTGGTAAGTGATGTGAATTCAACTTCTGTACCTGTGTATGCGATTGTTAATACGGATGATGATACTACATATATGTCCTATACCGGCAGACATTCTTTCACTTACACGGATCCGGAGGTACTGGCAGTACTTTCCTCCCCGCCGTATTTTAAGGACCTGCTGGCAAATGACGAACTGACGGGAAATTATGCGGAGTCAACAACCTCTTACGGTAAGAGCAGCGGAAGCGGACAGAGCGCTTCTGCATCGGCTACCATTTCAGCGGGTGCCTTTACCAGGGTAGAACAGGAGATCAGTATCTTAGGACTTGGTAACGTGGCCCAGGTCGAGGGAGAAGTCGCATGGAATGCCAGTTTTACCACAGAATTCGAAAAGGCCAGCGAGATCAGTTATTCCACGGAATACAGTACCAGCTCCGGCGCGGATGCGGTTGTATTCTACTCCATTCCAATGGAAGTCTACGAATATGATACCACGGTTTACAATAAGGACACCGGAAAGACAACCAAATACAAAAAGTATCTGTACTTCCCCAAAACACCTTGTACTTCCACCATCGAACTGGATAAGTATAATGCCATTGCAAAGAACTACAGCGAACTTCCTGTTATTGGCGGAGAGGTATTAAAGCACACCTTGGGGTATCCTGAGACTTATCCCTCAAGTACAGCCGGTTATAAAAATGTCAAAGAATTTAAGGGCAACTGGCTTGGGGTTGATTTTACCAGCACGGGCGGCGGTATTACCCAGACGCAGTCCATTGAGATGAGCGAGGAGGATGAAACCAGTTTCTCATCTGCGATTGAAATGTCAGTTTCCTCAGGCGCAGGTGCGGGCGGCGTGACGGTTGGCGTATCCGCAGGAGCCGGCGTTGAAGCAGGCTATGCGATGATCTCAACTTCGGGAAATACCTATACCGCAACTATGCAGAATATGCCGCAGGAAGCGGAAGAGTATGGTTACGGAATGTCCTGGAAGATGTTCGCCCATGAAGGTTCCTACACCAATAAAAAAGGCGATACAGTTAAATTCCC
The DNA here is from genome assembly GCA_016282595.1 of Lachnospiraceae bacterium. Taxonomy (GTDB): domain Bacteria; phylum Bacillota; class Clostridia; order Lachnospirales; family Lachnospiraceae; genus RGIG7926. The sequence continues at coordinate 26,587 of JAEEKV010000136.1, read as the reverse complement.
TGTTGTTGATTATATGGTCAGGGATGTGATGGCACCGCCGGTCGTACCGGAGGGACTGCGCCAGAACTATTTCGATTCTTCCACAGACAGCATTGCGCTTGAGTGGGATTACGAAGACGCAGGGATTGAGAGTTTCAATGTATACAGAGTTACCACGGTTGACGGAGCGGTGTCTGAGATCCTTGCCGCATCGGTTCCGGGCAACAGCGGCGTGCAAAATGATGATGGAAGCTACACCTATTCCTATACCGACGACGGTACCAATGCGGACGGAAGCAAGGTTACGCTTTTGCCCGGCATAGAATATGAATACTTTGTTGAGGCAAAAAGAGACAGGTTTAATCCGCCCTCTTTATCCATGCCGAGTGAGCGGATCCAGGCATACACAAGGTCCGATGTCGAATATCCGGATATCACGGTCAGGGGCGTTACCAACAATATGCTTACGGTATTCCCTGACAGAACCTATGATATCAGGATCAATGTCAATAACAGTAAGGAATTTTTGCAGCTTTCCTACCAGTGGCAGAAATATGATAAAAAGCAGGGCTGGACGGATATAAAGGGCGAAAGAAAATCTTCCTATACAATTGAAGATGCCAATGTGGAAGTCAATGGCGAGTATCGGTGCCGGATCGATGCACTGGCTTATGATCAGCAGCTGCTCAGACAGACCTCTGTAAGGACCTATACGGATGTCATCACAGTCAACTATCAGATGCGTTCAGTTGCTGTTGATGACATAGAAGTTACAAGCAACAATAATAAACCTGAGGTTATTGTAAAACTGAGACCGGAGGCAGCCGGCTGTATGGAGGTGCCGACCGGCAGGATCAAGTATGTGATCGAGAATGACTCGACCCAGAAGATCTGCTATGCACCGCTTAGGCAGGATGAGGGGCTTACGGCATCTTCGAGGCTGTCTGACAGCGGCGAAACTCCGACGCTGAGTAACGGTCGTTACAGGATTACCGCATATTATGAAGGAGATGATATATTCGGCTCCTTTACAAGTGACGTCCAGTATCTTGTGATCGGAAATCAGACGATCTATCCTGTGCTGAAAAACAGTGACGGCATCGTCACCAATACGTTTAATTACGGCGATGAAATGTGCATCGAATTTTACCGATATACCAAGGATGATACCGGAAAAACCATTGAAGAGAAGATCGAGACAGCGGTAAATAAGTTTACGATCACCAATGCCCCGGGAAACTACAACGACAGAACAATTGATGTCACAATTGATGGCGAAAGCAAGACTTTCTTATATAACTATACGGTAATTAAGCGTCCTGTTGAGATCGGATTGTCAACCAATACGCTGCAGAAAGGGGAAGTAGAAGGTGAGTTTCTTCCCAGGGCAGTCTTTTTGCAGGGCAGCAGGATGGTAGGCAGTGATACCATTAGTGATTTCGTGAACCTGACATTCTGGAATGAGAATAAGACAAGTGAGGTCACATTAAACAACAATACTGATGTGGGACGTTATCATGGAGTCTTGACGCTGAAACCCAGTATGAAACATAAGTACTATGATATTACCCTGTATTCTTCGGAGATCAATATCCGTCCGAAGATGTATGAAGTCCGGATCATATCTGCGGAATGTGATGGCAAAAAGGTGGGAACCATCACCCTTTCCAAGCCTGAAAAGAGGCAGGGGCTGACAGACGAAACGCTCTATTACGGAACCAATACGGAATTGAAACTGACCGCGGAACCGATCCCGGGTTATAAGCTGGATCATTGGGAGATCACTGCGGACGGTACGACAAAAACCGTGGGAGATCGGACACTGATGATGTATAACGAGCCGGCTGCGACGACCATCAAGGCTTGTTATACCGCAAATACAAGCAAAGTCACCATCGATCCTTCTTTAAGTAAGAACGGCCGCTACACAACTCCCGATGGCTTTGTGAGCGGAGAGGAGTATCCGGTCGGTACACAGCTTTCCTTTGCGGCGCTGGCTGATGATGATGTAGAGCCGGATTACTGGATCAGGAAAGAGGGAAGGAAGTCCTATTATACATATGACGCTTCGTTGACATTAACCATTCCGGAAGATGATGTCATCCTCTATCCGGTATTTAAGGCAAAATCCTGCGAGATTGAGTTTGGTGACGGAATTACTGCAACATACACTTATCAGGATGAAAATCAGGATGAAGTGACCCAGACATTGAAGAACGGTTACAAGGTACCGAAGGGGGCTACAGTTAACCTGGGGACAAGCACCTATCAGCACTATATCTGGTATGTCAATGATGTGGAGATCGGAAGAAATGAGGATGGCAGTTTTATCGTGGCAGGAGACAGCAAGATTGAACTTCGCCCCATCGAGATAGCCAGCCAGCCGGCAACAACGGTTACCGTGAGCGAAAACACGACAAAGGTAAGCGATGTAGAGCTTCCGGAAAACTGGGCCTGGGATGAAAATGACCGGGACAAGGAGTTGAAACGTGGCGAGGAAGTAGAAGCGAAAGCTGTTTATACCGGTAACGATAAGGATGAGTATGAGACAACGACTATCGTGATCAAGATCACGAGATCGCCTTGTGATCACAAGAATGTAACAGTTTTCCGGGCACAGGAAGCAACCTGCGAGGAGGAAGGTCATATAGAATACCGCATCTGTAGGGGTTGCGGCAAGATATTCTCCGATGCTGCATGTACAAATGAGATCAAATATGCGCAGACGATAACGGAGCATTCTTTAGGGCATGATCCTGTGACAGATGAGGCTGTGGAATCTACCTGTACAAAGACCGGTCTGACAGAAGGCAGTCATTGCTCCAGGTGTCATACGGTATTCAAGGCGCAGAAAGTTGTTCCTCTGAAGGACCATACGGAAGTGACGGATGAAGCTGTACCGGCGACCTGCACTGAGGATGGTCTGACTGCAGGAAGTCACTGCTCTGTATGTAACACAGTGATCAAGGAGCAGAAGGTTGATCCGAAAAAAGGCCATCTGTGGGATGAAGGAAAGGTGACAAAGGATCCTACGGAAACTGAAAAAGGTATTAAGACCTTTACATGTACTGTGTGTGGTGCAACATCCACAGAGGATATTCCGGCACTTGGCAAGAAGGAAAGTTCTGATCCTGCCACAGGTCAGCAGACCGATCCGGCAGCAAATCAGCAGACCGATCCAGCTTCGGGTCAGCAGACCGATCCGGCGAAAGATCCGGCCTCCGGTCAGCAGGCAGATCCGTCGAAGAACACCGACAATGGCAATACCGGATCGCAGGAGACGGAATCGTCTGAGATGACCATCAAGAAGGTAACAGCCAAGAAAAATGCCAAAAAGATCACAGTCGAACTGAATGTCAAAGATGCCACAGTGAAGATCAAGGTTGGCAAGAAAGCGTACAAGAAAGCAAAGGCAAAAGGAAAGACTTATACGCTGAAACTGGGTTATAAGCTGACGAAAGGAACCAAGATCACAGTGAAGGTTACCAAGAAGAAATTCAAGACCGTGAAGAAGACTTATAAGGTGAAGTGATTTCGGAAGCTTAACGGAAAGAGTAACGATCAGGGCGTGGTTTTTACCCGCCCTGATTGTAGTCTCTCTGAATGTAGTTTTAATGTAGTTTTTTTGAAATATAGTCTTTTTGGACAGAAAATGATTGGAGAAGTACCATGGATACAAAGGTCCTGATCGTAGATGATGATATCACCATAGCGGAAAATACGGCAGAGTACTTCAATGTATTTGAGGTGCCCACAGCCTATGTGACAAACTATGATGAGGCCATCACTTTTTTAGAAGAAAACGAAGTTTCCCTGATCCTGCTGGATATCAATCTCGGGGAAAAATCCGGCTTTGAACTTTGCAAGAAAGTTCGGGAAGATTATGATATGCCGATCTTCTTCATCAGTGCGAGAAAAAGCGATGACAACGTGCTCATGGCACTGTCCATCGGTGGCGACGATTATATCAGCAAGCCTTTTTCTCTGAATATTTTGTTGGCAAAAGTAAAGGCTATGCTTGCCCGCTATGAAAAGGCTGCAGAGGCGGCAAAGGCGGTATCGCAGCAGGCTGCCTCCGCACCGCAGCAGGAAGGCGGACAGATTGTGGTAGCAGAGGATCTGATCCTTGATACCGACGTGCATAAACTGTTTTACAAAGAAGAGACCATTCCTTTGAAGGTAATGGAATATAAGATGCTGCTTTACCTGGCAAAAAACAAGGGCCGGGTGGTAACAAAGGACGAGCTTCTCACCAGTGTGTGGGAAGATGAGTATATCGGAGAAGGTACGCTGGCTGTCCATGCAAGACGTTTGCGGGAAAAAATCGAAAAGGACCCGAAGAACCCCAAGATCATTCAGACAGTTTGGGGCGTGGGATATATGATCGAATGAAACAAACATTTTCCAAATTTGTGATTGCCGAAACGCTGGTCCTGATCTTTGCATTGATCATACTTGGCATTACGGCATTTTCTTATCGAAACCGGTCTGTGGATGCGGTTATGCTCAATGACCTGGTGCAGACGGCGAAGGAGCATATAGATGATCCGAAGGCGCTTGGCGATGAGTTTCCAGGCGAAAACATGCTGTTTCTTTCAGCAGATGGACAGGTCCTGTATCAGTCGGATGAGAAAACCTTTGCGGGCATCCGTTCTGTATATGACGCGGCAAGTAAAGATATGCTTTGTATGCCGGTGGCAGACGGAGACAACTTTTTAGGAACGTTGATGATACCGCAGCCGGCAAAGGCTGACTATGCGCATGTGATGCGCAGAATCTTCTGGATCACGGGATTGATCATGATGCTGATCATAGCTTCTTACCTGTCATTTTTGTGGTATATCAATAAGAATGTGATCCGGCCGTTTCGGCGGCTGCAGGAATTTGCAACGCAGATCGCCCAGGGAAATCTCGACGAACCCCTGCTCATTGAACAGAATAACATGTTCGGACTCTTTACCGAAAGCTTTGATATTATGCGGGAGCAGCTTAGGGATTCCAAGAACCGGGAGATCGCTTTGAAGATGAAGGAAAAAGAACTGGTGGCATCCCTCAGCCATGACTTACAGTCCCCGGTGACCGGGATCCGTGTGATCTGTGAATTGCTGGAAGTGAAAGTGGAAGATGCCTACGTGCGGGGTAAGATTGAAAATATCCGGCATAAGACGGACGAGATGAATGTGCTGTTGTCCGACCTGTTATCCTCTGCCCTGGATGATCTGGGGGAACTGAACGTCCATGTTGCGGAAGTGACCTCAGATGTTATAAGCCGGCTGGTGGAAGAGCATGATACGAAAAAGAAGGTGGCTGCGGGAAAGGTACCGGAATGCATTCTTCTCATTGATCAAAACCGACTTTCCCAGGTCATCGGAAATATCATTGGCAACTCCTATAAATATGCGGATACACAGATTGATGTAACTTACGGATTCAAGGATCATTACTTGGAGATGACCATCCGTGATCATGGGGAAGGCGCCCCGGAGGAAGAACTACCGCTTTTGACGAATAAGTTTTATCGAGGTAAAAAACGGGCCGCCGATAAAGAAGGCAGCGGTTTGGGGTTGTATATTTCATCAGAACTGATGAAGAAGATGAAAGGACAGCTCATCCTGTCCAGCGAGGCGGGATTTACGGTGACGCTGCTGTTGCCGCTGGCGTGACCTGCAAATAATCAGCGAAATAGTTAGCAGAAGGGAAAAAAGAATGAGTATAGATTATGATCTGCTTTGCAGTCAACTGCAGGAATTTATAAAAGAGGACAGCTTTTATATCCCGGTTCTTTCAAATGCGTCCGCACTGCTTTTTGAGATGTTACCCGAGTTGAACTGGGCAGGGTTTTATCTGATCAAAGATAGCAGGCTGGTGCTTGGACCTTTCCAGGGAAAAAGCGCATGCATTCATATCGCAAAAGGGAAAGGTGTTTGCGGGAGCGCCTGGGAGAAGGACCAGGTTCTTGTTGTACCGGATGTGCACAAGTTCCCGGGGCATATTGCATGTGACAGCCAATCAGAATCAGAGATAGTGATCCCCCTGCATAAAAAGGGAGAAGTGTTTGGTGTATTGGATATAGACAGTCCTATAAAGGACAGATTTACAAAGGAGGATAAGGCAGGTCTTGAGCGCTTTGCCAAGATCCTTGAAAGTCAGATCGATCTGATGTGATCATTGCAGTTATGTGTTCAGAAATGGGGGATTAGAATGGCATCCTATGTGATCTCGGATATCCACGGTGAATATGAAATGTTCATGAATATGCTGGAGAAGATTTCGCTTCAGGATTCAGATACCTTATATGTGCTGGGAGATGTACTGGACAGAGGCCCAAATCCTATCAAAACTTTAAGGCAGCTTATGAAAATGCCGAATGCTATTTGCGTGGTGGGAAACCATGAATTGATGGCTTTAGAAAGTTTGAAGTTTATGATGCAGGAAGTTACGGCTGAAAGCATAAAGAAGCTGGATGCGGAAATGCTGGACGGAATGCTTGTGTGGACACAGCACAACGGTGGACAAACAACCATAGATGAATTCAGAACGTTGGGCAGAGAAGAGCAGATGGATGTAATCGAATTTTTGAGGGAGTTCGAAGTTTATGAGGAACTCTTTGTTGGGAATAAAGAGTATCTTCTGGTTCACGCCGGATTGGGTGGTTACTATCCGGGAAAAGATATTGAGGATTATTCTTTAAAGGAACTGGTGTGGGATAGAGCGGAATATGACATACAGTATTTTCCGGATAAATATGTGATCACCGGACATACACCCACAGCATTTATTGAGGGAAATCCCAGACCGGGATACATCTATAGGCAGAATAATCATATAGCCATAGATTGTGGTTGTTATCTTCCCGGTGGTCGCTTAGCTGCGATTTGCCTTGACACGCAGGAGGAATATTACGTATCAAATACCCGGTGAATAAAGTACAGTTTTGGGGAGCTATGATGACAATTACGAAGCAACAAGCCAGACAGTTTATCCTATCAAAGCAAGGACTCATAGGGGATTACCGTTTTGTGGGCAAGGAGGGAGCGCTGAGTTATATCAGGCAGGCGGGATGCATTCAGTTTGATCCCGTTGATGTATGCGGGAAAAATGCCGAGCTTACTTTGCAGTCCAGAGTAAAAGGGTTTAAAAAGAAGTATCTTCAGGAGCTGCTTTATAAAGACAGACTGCTGGTTGATTATGCGGATAAAGAACTATCAATTTGGCCGACAGAGGATTGGCCTTATTTTTCTGCTTACAGAAAACGAAGTCGTGAATTAGGAGAAACATTTGAGGGAATAGAAAAGCTAAGGATGCAAGCCACTGAATATATCAGCAAGAATGGTCCGGTATGTAGCAGTTCACTTCCCATAGAAGGAGAGATATTCTGGCATTCATCCATGCATTGGAGTGGCAACTGGCAAAAACCGTCACCTGCCGCCAGATCCATCCTGGAGCAGATGTACACGGATGGTGACCTGGTTATTCATCATAAACAGGGAAGCAGAAAATACTACGATTTGGCACACAAGTATATAGCATCCTCTATACTTGAGGCTGAAAATCCCTGTAAAGATGAGGAAGATTTTCTTTGCTGGCGAGTCCTTCGAAGAATCGGAGCAGTAGGGCTTTTATGGGATAAGAATAGTACAGCGTTTCTGGGGATCTATTTAAACGCTGAGACAAGAAAGAAAATTCTGGCACGGCTGGAGAAAGAAGGGAAAATCCTTTCGATGATGGTGGAAGGGATAAAAACGGCCTTCTATTATCGTGCTGAAGATGAAGGCTTGATGAGGGACATCATAAATGGTAAGGCAAATACAAAACCACGTATGTCATTCATAGCCCCTCTTGATCCCATGATGTGGGATAAATCATTGATACAGTCAGTATTTGATTTCCAATATTCTTGGGAGATCTATACACCTGCAGTAAAGAGAAAATACGGATATTATACGCTGCCGATTGTATTTGGGGATCGATTTGTAGGAAGAATTGATACTGCTGCAGATCGTAAAAAGGGCATCCTTTGCGTGAAAGGTATCTGGTGGGAACCCGATGTCCGACAGACAAAGAAACTGACAAAGGCTCTCGAAAAAATGCTAAAGCAATTCGCCGGATTCAATGATTGTAAAACCATCGAAAACCATTGAGATTTGTAGGGGGATACTGTTGATTTCATAGGGGGAAGCATCGCGGAAAGTTTGCTATGATACATTGGTATGATGAAAAGGAAGGGGAAGCAAATGAAAAAAAGAGTCATACCAATTATAGTAGGTTTAGCTTTAATAATTATTGTAGTTTCGGTTATCCTGGCGCTGAATGATCCGATTGTAGTCAATGATAGTCCCAAGGGAGACCTGCTTCTGTATGCTTGCCCAAGAGTGCTTTTGGATAAATGTGCGAATGTAGATGAGGCGATCTCTTTTCTGTCAGATTATGATATGTATTCTCCCAATCCGCGTCATTCTTATCATCTGTTTATTGGTGACAATACCGGAAAGTCTGTGATCGTAGAGTGGATCGATGGACAGATGCAGGTTGTTGACGGAAATGCGGTGGCGAATTTTATTTTATATGGAGTAGAAGATACGCTGAAGTTTGATTACGATCACAGATATCTGACAATGCAGAATCAGCTTAAGGATCACCCAACATATACGGTGCAGGAAGCAATGAATCTTTTGAGTATGTTGAACCAGTTGGGGTATTCCCGCTGGTCGGCCATTTACAATCTGGATAAGCTTTCTCTGGATGTATGCTTTGATAGCAATTATGATACGAGCTACAGTTTTGAGCTGCAGTAATATTGTAAAAACCTAAGGAGGGGGTATTAAAATGAAGCAGATGTTTTTGGAGGGATCACGAAAGGAAAAGTAAAATGGCCGAGAAAGCACTTTTGGTAATTGATATGCAAAATGACTATCTGTGGAGTCAGAGAAAAAAGATGTTCTCCTATGATACCAAGGATCTGGTTGACAAGGTGAATCAGGCTATTGCATCCTACCGGGAAAAGGGATACGACATCATCTACATTAAGCATGTGTTACCCAAATGGATGTGGGGTGTTGGTTTTTCCATCCGGGGAACGGAAGGCGCAGAGCTTTACGACGGACTTGATCTCGTATCTGACTTACTTTTTGAGAAAAATCGATCGGATACATTTACAGCCAAAGCATTTCGTGAACAGGTGAAAAAAGCAAACTATCAGGAAATGGTTCTTTGCGGACTTGATGAATGCGGATGTGTGGGGGCAACAGCCAAAGGTGCCGTAAAAGCAGGTATCAAGGTCAAAATGCTGACTGATTGCATAGGGAGAAGGTTCCCGGAGGAAAAGGTAAAAGCCATGAGAAAAGAACTAAGCGCCATGGGCGTAGAGTATATCTTTGATGGTGAAGCCGGGAAATTTGTGGTATAGTATCATGAAAATGTAGAAAAGCCCGTGGATGAGCTGGTAATGCGAGAGGCAGATGAGAGCGATGACAACGGCCGTGTTGAGTTTAACATGGGCAATCAAAACTCCGCAGCAACCATCCATATCCGAAACGTGCGGTTAGAAGTTGTTGAGTGAAATAATAAAATTCCAAATCGGCAGTTAACAAATGCCTGCATAGTGTCGATATAAAAAGTGAGATAAATCTTATTATCTCACTTTTTTGCTGAAACGGATTTTGGCAGGGATCTACAGGGAGGTAGAAATATGACATCGATACAATTTGGCTCGGGCTATCCGGGTTTTTCTTACGGCATGCAAAACACCGCCGTCAATCCTTCCCAGCAGCCTTCCAATGTAAGGCTTTCCGGTAAAAATGCGCCCTTTACAAATGCGGTTTCCGATCTGCTCAGTCAGGCGGAATCTGAGAAAACAAAACAGACGCAGAAGATGAGACAGCTTTTGCGTGGTCTGCAGGAGACTGCAAAACAGGATACCAATCCTTTTGCGGCAACCTCGGAGGATCGGATAAACGGTTTTATGGATCTGTCAGAAACCGGGGAGCGCGAGGAGGAAGAAAAGGACAAGGAGCATGTCAGTTATAACTATAAGGAGGTAGCCACCAAGATCCGGCAGGCGAAGACCTCTCAAAGCGCCGGGCGGGCGGTGCTGTCCGCAAAGCGTAAGGTAATGGAGATCAAGCGGGATGTGGCTTCCGGAAAAGGGGATGCCGAGGAACTTCAGCTGGCACTGACCCATGCAAAGCGAATGGAAATGGCAGCCAGAAAGAAAAAGAATCATCTGGAACTGGAGGAGCTCATCGTTACAACTCAAAAGCGGGATGAGAAGTTAGAGCAGATGGAAGAAACCGCTACCGGCGTGAAGAATGCGTTGGTGACTGCCGGAGAGGAAGCAGCTTCCAAAAAGGAAGACGAGATTTTCGAAGAGCGCAGCGAGATGATCTATGAGGCGGAAAAGGAAGCGGCTGAACGGAAATCAGAGAATACGGAAAAGATGCTGACAGAGCTCAATCAGCTGATCGCAGAGTTTGGAGAAGAGGAGCTGCAAAAGCTGGAAGAAACCATGGAGCTGTTTGAGACCATGGAGGTTATGGATCCTCATATGAGCCGGGAAGAACTAGAAGATCTTAAGCGAAAACACAGAGCCTCCGAAAACAAGGCCCTTGTAAATGCAGATATGGATTATTTGAAGGATATGATCAGGCATCAGCAGCTGCAGGCACAGTTCTCCCAAACCCCGGGAATGACAGGGAATATGATGGGGAGCTTTTCCGGTGATTTATCGTCCTTGTCCATGCCCCGGATTTCCGCTGGATCTGAAGTTACCGGATTTGATAGTGCAGCAGGACCATCCATTGATGTGCAGGTTTAAGAGCCAAAAAGACAATAACAACATATCAAGATACGAGATCTTACGGGATTGCGAATCAGCAATCCCGTTTTTTTATGAAAAAGTATTGACATTGTTTTCAACTTGGTGTATTTATTGTATTAAGACGAGTAATACAAAACATACAAGCCTTTTTAGATAACAAGGAGGTAGCATTATGGAAAGGACTATCAGTAAAAGACAGATCACTATATTTTTGATCATCGCCTTTGCCGGCGGCTGGATCATGGAGACCATCGCTTCGGTTTTTGCAAATCAGGGTACTGCCCAGGGAAAAGCAATTTTCAGTAGCATTGTCATGGGAGGTATGTACATGCCCCTGCTGGGCGTCCTGATCGCAAGGATCTCTTTTAAGAAAATGGGGTTCCGCCCGCAGATCAAAAAGAACCTGAAATGGATCGCTTTTTCCATCTGGGTTCCGGCACTGCTTTCCCTGGCGGGCGCACTGCTCTACTTTATTATCTTTCCTACGCACCTGGATACGAGTCTTGAGTCCCTGCGGGCAGCGGCGGGGGAAGCCGGCATGGCACAATTGCAGGCACAGGGCCTTACCCTGGAGACCTATGTGATCATAACCATCATCATGTCACTGACCGTAGCACCGATCTTCAATATCCTGACTGCCATCGGCGAAGAGATCGGCTGGAGAGGCGCCCTTTATCCCTATCTGAAGGAGCGTTTCGGAAAAAACACCGGCCGGGTGATCGGCGGCATCCTCTGGGGCGTGTGGCACTGGCCCCTCATGCTCTTTGCAGGCTTTGAATACGGAAACGACTATTTCGGCGCACCCGTGCTCGGATTGTTCGTCTTCCCGATTTTCACAGTTTTCTACGGCATCCTGACAGACCATGTCTATGAAAAATCAGGGACCATCTGGATGCCGGCACTGATCCACGGCTCCATTGATGCCTGGACCATCTACGCCTACATCGTGAAACCGGAATACGCAGACCGCATGATTTTAGGCCCTAGTCTGGTGGGCATTCTCTCCGGACTGCCCATGGCGGCTCTGGCGATCTATATCATGATGAAGGATAAGGGGACGCAACCGGCATTCGCCAAAACAGAAGAAAACATCATCAGTTCCGATGCCGGAGCAAAGATCTGAAATACCTGACTGAAATATAAAAAAGAAAATATATAAAATGCCAAAACATGATAATATGAATGTACAGAAACAATCATCCATTTAGGTAGTTATAAAGCCCGATATGAAAATCGGAGCAAAAAAGCATTGCTAAATTCGGAGGAAACACCATGATCATACGGATCGATGAATTATCGGATGTCCCGATCTATCAGCAGATACGAAACCAGATCGTTATGGGAATCTCTGACGGATCCCTGTCATCAGGGGAGCAGCTCCCTACGGTCCGCGCCCTTGCCATGGAAATGGGGATCAACACCATGACCGTGAGCAAAGCCTACCAGCTTTTGAAAACAGAAGGCTATATCATGACGGATCGAAAGAACGGTGCCAGGGTCAGAAGCGAGATCGCCAAGCAGGGCAGCATCAGTGATATGAATAAAACTGAGCTGAAAAGGATCGTCTCCGAAGCGAGACTTTCCGGGGTGCCGAAGCAGGAGATTCTGGAACTGGTGTCTGAATACTATGGATCGGAAAAGTGATATGGAGGTTGACTATGAGCAGTATGATGTTCGGAGGGACGATGTTTATCTGTATCGTTCCCACAGTTTGGATCTTATATTTTTATCTGTATCCGAAAAAGTGGATGGAGCGTAAGCAGATCCTGGGCATAAATATGCGAAAGGAGTTTCTGCAGGAGGGCGTTCGGGAAGACGTGGAAAGGATCACGGCAAAGCATCGTAAACAGGCCCTTATGATCTCTTTTGGTTGTACGGTGATCTCCTGCATCCTGTTGTTTTTGCGGGGCATGTTTTTACAGACCTTTACCTGGATGTGCTTTATCTATCTTACTATTTTTCTCATTATGATACCCTATGTCCTCGGTCATAGGGAAATGATGACGGTGAAAAAAAGCCTGGGACTTACCCTGGAGAAGGGGATCAGCTATGTGGATCTGAAGACTGCCGGAAATGTGCATGCCATGAGTAAAACTGCCATGCTGGTTCCGAATCTGGTGGGAGTGCTCCTTTTTCTCATCACCCTGTTGTCGGATCTGGGAGTGCTGCGATTTGCTTCCCATACAAGCGGTGGATTTTTCGCAACCATCTTTGCGGGCTGTATGCTTCTTACCGGGATACTGATCACAATCTGCGGTTTTTTCATGGACCGTTTGAAAAATGATGTGATCTCTACGGACAGCGATATCAACGCCAACTATAACAGAGCCAAAAAGAAAAATCAGGCCAATCTGTTTGCAGCTTTTCTTTGGGTGAATGATGCATATCTGCTGGTTTCTCTGATTGCAATTTTGATCCGGTATTCCAATCTGCTTGTGGTTGTAGGTATGCTGCTTTATTTGGTGCTGATGATGGTTGAACTTGTGATTTTCGTCAGGACCGGACAAAGAATCGAGGAGCGTTATCACAAGGAAATGCAGCTGGTTCAGGATGATGATGCATACTGGATCGGCGGAGTGTTTTACTGCAATCCCAGGGATCGTCGGATCATGGTGGAAAAGCGGGCCGGCATAGGCGCTACCATGAATATCGGACACCCCGTTGGAAAGGGCATCGGTATCATCTCGCTGCTTCTGCTTCTTTTTGCCTTTGCATCCATCATCTGGGTGGGGCTTGTGGAAGCAACGCCCATCTTACTTCGCATAGAAAACGGCAGTCTCATCTGCCATCAGCTGAGGGATGAATATGTGATCCCGGCGGATGCCGTTGAAAGCGTTGAATGGGGCGAGGATGTGCATGAGCTGCAAATGATGCGAACCAGCGGTGTGGGTATGGATACCCTTTTGAAGGGCAATTTTATCGTGAATGAAAAAAACGGCTGCAAGGTCTTTCTTGCACCACAGGAAAAGGTGTATATTCATATTGTAACCACTGACGGAACCAACTACTATGTCAGCGGCGCCACTGCCGGGGAAACAGAGGCGGTGTATCAGGAATGGCTATCACAGAAGTGATTACATTGCGGAAGGAAAAGCGGATGAGAAGGGTGTTACAGATTCTGATAGGAGTGATGATGGTCATGGGTCTTTTGGGATGCGGGCAGCAAAAGTACAAGCTGGTGTTTGACGGTTATGGCTTTGAATCCCCAAAGAAGTCTTACGCTCCGGGAGAACGGGTGACCGTATATTATGATATGGTCGCAACGGATACGGATTACCGGTTTTCCTGTGATCCGGATGTGGAGCTGAAGCAAAGCTTTGATAATGCCCACGGGTATGTGTTTGAATTTACCATGCCGGATCACGATGTAACCCTTTCTGTCTCCTCCAGAAACAGTATGGAATATGATCCGGATGCCCACCTTCCTGAAGCTCCGGCCAATCTGGAAGATGAGATCAATCCGAACAATATGGAATTTGATTTCTATGAGAAAACCGTTGCAACGGATGGAGGAGACGGTCACGACGAGTATGTGTTGTATGAGCGGGAAGAAGGGCAAGGAATGATCCTTGCCAGATATCGCCAAGAAGATGACCGGGACGAAAAGATGTCCTGCTGCCTGGTACCGGAGCAGACCTGGGACAGCTGTATGTATATTGTAAGAAGTCAGGGCATTGCAGACTGGACGGATGGTGATGGATTAGAGGGAGCGTACTTTGTTTTGAAGTTCCCGGATGGAAAAGGGAATATGGTGCGTGTTACCTCGGATGAAATGCCGGGGGACGGAATGGAGACCATCCTTTCTATCAGAAGTGTTCTGGCTGAAGCCTACAATCAGTATTATAACGAGGATGAGGCCCAGCCCGGGGAGGAAGGCAGTAGCAGCGAGGGGGCATGGATTTGTCCGGAATGCGGGCAGGAGAACGAAGGGAAGTTTTGTTCCTCCTGCGGACATAAGAAAGACTAGGGAACGGAAACACCGTTCCCTTTTTTATATCATTTTTGCGATAAGCAGCGTTTATCACCGACGATAGAATCCCCGTAATTTTCAAGATGGGCGCCAGATGATATGATGGGCACATCAAGAGAGGGAGGTACAAAAGATGGACAGTACCAGGATCGTAAAATTGTATTATGAGATGCGAATGTGTCAGGACATCCGAATGTGTCAAAGCATGCAGATGTGTATGTAAAAAGACACCAAGACAAAAACACTGACAACCCGGATCACAAACAGCAGGTGATCATAATCATACAAAAAAGAAAACATAAACATAACAGAAAAGGAGAATTTATCATGAGCGATTATAGATTTGAGACATTACAGTTGCACGTTGGACAGGAGCAGGCGGATCCCGCAACCGATTCCAGAGCGGTTCCCATTTACCAGACCACCTCCTATGTATTTCATAACAGCAAGGATGCAGCAGACCGTTTCAGTCTTGCGGCAGGCGGCAACGTTTACGGAAGGATCACCAACTCGACTCAGGGCGTTTTAGAGCAAAGAGTTGCAGCATTGGAGGGTGGCAGTGCAGCACTTGCGGTTGCATCCGGAGCAGCAGCCATTGATTACACCATTCAGGCACTGGCAACCAAGGGTGAGCACATTGTAGCACAGAAGACCATCTACGGCGGAAGCTTTAACCTGCTTTCCAATACCCTTCCCCTGTACGGAATCGATACCACCTTCGTGGATGCGCACAATCTGGAGCAGCTGGAGGCGGCCATTCAGGATAACACCAAGGCCATCTATCTCGAGACGCTTGGAAATCCCAACAGTGATATTCCCGATATTGATGCGATTTCCGAGATCGCTCATAAGCACGGACTTCCGGTAGTTGTGGATAACACCTTCGGAACGCCTTACCTGATCAGACCTTTTGAGCATGGCGCAGACATTGTGGTACACTCCGCTACCAAGTTCCTCGGCGGTCACGGAACCACCCTTGGCGGTATCATCGTAGAGTCCGGTAAGTTTGATTTCAAGGCCAGCGGGAAATATCCGAACATCACAGAGCCCAACCCCAGCTATCACGGCCTGGCATTCTATGATGCACTTGGTCCCGCAGCCTTCGTAACCTATATCCGCACCATCCTGCTCCGCGACACCGGCGCAGCGATCTCACCCTTCAATGCATTTTTGCTTTTGCAGGGCGTTGAGACCCTTTCCCTGAGAGTGGAAAGACATGCGGAGAATACGAAAAAGATCGTAGAGTATCTTTCCAAGCATCCTCAGGTGGAAAAAGTAAATCATCCCCAGATCGAGGATCATCCGGACCACGAGCTTTACAAGAAATACTTCCCCAACGGCGGAGCCTCCATTTTTACCTTCGATATCAAGGGTGGCGAGCAGGAAGCATGGAAGTTCATTGACAATCTGAAGATCTTCTCCCTGCTTGCAAACGTAGCAGATGTGAAGAGCCTTGTGATCCATCCGGCATCCACGACGCATTCCCAGCTTTCCGAGGAAGACCTTCTCGATACCGGTATCAGGAAGAACACCATTCGTCTTTCCATCGGAACAGAGCATGTGGACGACATCATTGCAGATCTGGAGAATGGATTTGCAGCCATCAGATAAGGAAACCATCAAATATGCCATATAGAAAGGATCCCGGTCTCATTTGCCGGGATTCTGTCTGTTTTGGAAATGTGGAGGAGAAAAATGAAAGCGGCAAATGCATTTGTGGAATTTGAATCCGATGAGCAGGATCTGTTTCCGGAAATCTTTGAACTGAATATCGTCAGTGGCGGTTGCCATATCTACGGATATCTTTTGCAGCCGGATAAAAGGATTCCGGGCCCCTATCCTACCGTCATCATGACGCACGGTTTTCCCGGTTATACCACGAATAACGACCTGGAGCTGGCTCTCATGAGAATGGGCTGCGTTGTGATCCATATGAATCACAGAGGAGCCTGGGGAAGTGACGGTGAATACCTGTTTACGAATCTGAAGGATGACATCATCGCCGTAACCAAGTGGGCGCATAATGCCGCGATCACAGAGCAGTATGCGATCGATACGGACAACATCTTTCTGGTTGGACACAGTATGGGCGGACAGACGGTGCTCAATGCGGCGAAGGAGTTATCCTTTATCAGGGGTGTTGCGGCCATGGCAGCCTATGATATTGCGACAGCCTTTCGGTATAAGATGGAGAAGGATCTGTTTCTGATGATCGAGACAGAGGGGCAGTGCCTGAAGATGAGTTCCGCCAGCGAGGTGTATGAAAATGCTTTGAATAACCAGCATAAGCTCAGCATTTTGTATCATTATGAGGCACTAGCAAAGCGCAATGTTCTGCTTGTTGAAGCATCCCTTGACACAGTTGCACCGCCGGATAAGATGCTGCGTCCCCTGTCTGAAAAACTCAGGGAGGCAGGCGGACATATAACCTATCGGTCCATAAAGAGCAATCACAGCTTTGTGGGACAGCGGATGAAGCTGACCAGGATCGTGGGAGAGTGGATCGAGGAAGTGATAGGCGAAGCATGATTTATATGTCGTGATAAAAGTTAGTTATCGCTAACGATAAAAGCAATCGAATTTTCAAACCGGTATATCAATGGTATGATAGGTACATCAAAACAAGGAGGCAAACACAATGAAAGCAAGAGCGATCAGACGAACTACAATGTGTATATGTTGCAGACGAATGCTTAGCTCCCGGGCTGGTAAAAGAGCAGGGACCCAGGTTTATTCTGTGTGTCCAAATCAGATGCGATGAAACATGCATCTTAAAAAGCCTGCCAAATGCCCCGGGAGAGAAAAGTGCTCACCGGGTTTTTCTTTGCAAAAAAACGGATGAGTAAGGCAGACGGCAAAAGTCATAGATGAAAAATATAACAACATAAAAAAGTATAGAAAAGAGGAGATAACATTATGAAAAAGCAGATCAAAAGTATCGTAGGAGCAGCAGTTGCAATCACACTTTCCTTATCCTTAACGGCATGCGGAGGCGCATCGCAGAGTGCATCCTCTGCAACAACACAGACCAAGGCGGCAGAGACAAAAGACCAGGGAACGGTGATCAAGGTAGGCGCAAACATCACACCCCATTCCGAGATCTTAGAGCAGGCCAAGCCGCTTCTGGCAGAAAAAGGAATCACCCTGGAGATCGTAAAGCTGGAGGATTCCATCACACCGAATACCGGCGTTATTGAGGGAAGCCTGGATGCAAACTACTTCCAGCATGTACCGTATCTGGAGCAGTTCAATCAGGAAAACGGCTCGGATCTGGTATCCATCGGCGCCATCCACTATGAACCCTTCGGTGTCTATGCAGGAAAGACCACGAACCTTTCCGAGCTTCCGGACGGAGCGGTCGTAGCAGTTCCCAACAACGTAACGAATGAAGCTAGAGCGCTGCTTCTTCTGGCACAGGAAGGACTTCTGACCTTAAAGGAGGATGCAGGCATCAATGCAACGGTTGAGGATATCGTTGACAATCCCAAGAACATCCAGTTCAAGGAGCTTGCTCCCGAACAGCTGGTGGCAGCACTTCCCGACGTAGAGGTTGCGGTCATTAACGGAAACTATGCCATTGAGGGCGGACTTCATGTAAGCCAGGCTCTGGCTGTGGAAGCAAATGACGGTCTTGCAGCAACAACCTACGGCAACATTATCGCAACCTCGCCGGACAAGGCAAATGATGAGGCGCTGAAGACACTGGTAGAGGTTCTGCAGGGAGAAGAGATCAGTAAGTTTATTGAATCAACCTATGACGGAGCAGTTGTTCCGCTGAACTAAGGAGGCAGAAAAAATGATTGGGTTTGAGTACTATAATCCGGCGAAGATCGTGTTCGGAGAAGACAGTGAGAAGAAATTGAAAGGATTGTTGGAAACGTATCAGGTAAAGTCGCTTTTACTGGTTTACAGTGGAGAGTTCATCAAGACGCTTGGGATCTACTCCGTGATCGAGGAGGCGACAAAGGAGCTGGGTATCCGTTTTTCCGAAAACGGGAATGTAGTACCGAACCCGAGCATTGAGCTGGTAAGAGAATTGGTAGAGCAGGGGAAACAGGATCAGGTGGATTTCGTTCTTGCTGTAGGCGGCGGAAGTTCCATCGACACGGCGAAGGCCGTGGCCCTGGGAATCCCCTATGAAGGAGATGTGTGGGAGTTTTTTGAAAAAGGTGTATCACCAAAGGAGGTACTTCCCATCGGCGTGATCGCCACAACGGCTTCCAGCGGATCGGAAACCTCCAATGCCGCTATCCTTTCCAGCGGAGAATGGAAACTCGGATTTGAGGATGATAGGATCATTCCGAAATTTGCCATTATGAATCCGAAGTTTACGGTAAATCTTCCGGCCTATCAGACCTTTGTTGGGATCGCGGACGTGCTGTCCCATCTTCTGGAGAGGTACTTCTCAGATGAGAAACACTCCGATACCACGGATTATCTGATCGAAGGAGCCATCCGGGCATTGCTTGTAAATGCAGACAGACTGCTGCAGGATCCCAAGGATGTGAATGCAAGAGGGGAGATCCAGTGGCTGGCCAGCGTGGCACATAACAATTTCCTGGATGCGGGAAGATCGGCAGACTGGGGATCCCACAGGATCGAACATGAGCTGTCAGCTCAGTATAACATCACCCACGGTGAGGGGATGGCAGTGGTTACGGTGGCCTGGACAAAGTACATGGCAGAGAGAAAACCATGGAGACTGGCCCTTCTGGCCAGCAGGGTTTTCGGAGCGGACGCTTATGACTATTCCGAGAAAGAAAGAGCACTGATCCTTTCCGAAAAGCTGAAGGCATTTTTCAAAAAACTGGGTCTTAAGACTACGCTGAGTGAGCTGGGCATCGATGAGAAGGACTTTGAAGTCATGGCAAAGCGTGCTACCAGAAACGGAAGCGTCGGACACTATGAGCCGTTGGATGCGATCACAATCGTAAACATACTGAAACTGGCATTGTAAAACTTTTTAGAATCATAAAACCTATACAACGAAAGGAGTAACAAATCATGGCAAGAGTAAAACTGAAACAACCCGAGGAACTGACAGGCGAGGCAAGAAAGGCTTACGAGGAGCTGGAGGCAGCCGGCAAGATCACGAATATGAAGCTGGTAATGCTGCAGGACTATGGTACCTACAAGGCTTTTATGGGCTGGTATGATTCCTGGGGGAGTCTGGTTAATGTAGTAGGACAGCGTGCGGCAACCATCTATGCGCATTCCGTTTCCACCACCAACGGCTGTCAGCTGTGCTCCCTGTTTTTCATCAGCGACCTGAAGGAATTGGGACTGGATCCGAACAGCTTCGAGACCTCTGAAAACGAAGCACTGCTGCAGCAACTGGGACAGCAGATCGTAAAGGATCCCACTAAAGTTTCAGACGAACTGTTGAATGGTCTTCGCAAGTTCTATTCCGATGAAGAAATCATCATCATCGTAGGATTCGGCGCACAGATGCAGGCAACCAACAACTTCAACTCCGTACTGGGCGTGGATGTGGACAAGAGACTTCTTCCTTTGAAGGATGAGTTCAAGCCCGCAACATGGAGGGAAGCGATCAAGTAAAAAAATGAGCGACGGGTATTTCATTTGTACCGGTGGTCGCAAACAATAGTGCTGTAGCCGCAGGAATGGCATAGGCCTCATACGCTGAAGTTACCGGTTCGAGTCCGGTCAGCACGATTCAAAACTGTCATAGAAATGATGTCTGGAGGAAAAGAATATGAGTGCAAAAGAACAATTGAAACTGAATTCACTGTTGATACATGGTGGCATTGATGGAGATGAAACGACAGGTGCTGTCAGCGTTCCCGTTTATCAGACCTCTACTTACAAGCAGGACGGGCTTGGTGAAAACAGGGGCTGGGAGTATTCCAGAACCGGAAATCCCACAAGGGCCGCTTTGGAAAAACTGATCGCAGATCTGGAAGTGGGAAAATACGGACTGGCCTTTGCTTCCGGACTGGCCGCCATCAATACGGTCTTATCCCTTTTTAAATCCGGCGATAAGCTGGTGGTATCGGATAACATTTACGGAGGTACATTCCGGATCCTGGACAATGTTTTCAACGGCTTCGGAATTACATATACGATCGTTGATACATCGGATCTTGCAAAGGTGGAAGCAGCCATTGATGAGGATGTGAAGGCGGTTTATATCGAAACGCCCGCCAATCCGCTTTTGACGGTAACGGACATTGCCGCCGTATCAGAGATCGCACATAAACACGGCAAGCTTGTGATCGTGGACAATACCTTTTTGACACCCTATCTGCAAAGGCCGCTGACACTGGGAGCGGATATCGTGCTTCACAGCGGCACCAAATATCTGGGCGGTCACAGCGATACCATTTCCGGCTTTGTGGCGTTGAATGATGATAAGATCGCAGAACGTCTTTACTATCTGCAAAATGCCATCGGCGGCGTGCTGGCACCCTGGGACAGTTTTTTGGTGATCCGGGGGATCAAGACCCTTGGCGTTCGGATGGACCGTCACGTTGAAAACGCACAGAAGATTGCACAATGGCTGCTTGACAGCGGCTATGTCAGCAAGGTTTACTATCCGGGCCTTACAGCGGATCCCGGATATGAAGTACAGAAAAAACAGGCCGACGGCCCCGGCGCAATGATCTCTTTTGTGCTGAAAGAATCCTATGATTATCGGAAATTCTTCAAGAATCTGAAGCTGATCACTTTGGCGGAAAGCCTTGGCGGAGTGGAGTCCCTTGTCTGTCATCCTGCGAGTATGACACACGCGGCAATTCCTGCAGACATCCGGAAAGAGGTGGGGATCGTGGATGAACTGATCCGCTTTTCCGTAGGGATCGAGGATGCAGAGGATCTCATCGCTGATCTGAAGCAGGCGATCGAGAATGCAGTAGATTAAGGGAGGATACGAAAAATGGAGGTTTATGAAAGCGTTCAGGAGATGATAGGATCAACTCCGATCCTGAAACTGAATCATCTGGGTGTAAAAGACAGCGTCGGGATTTATGCAAAACTGGAACTGATGAATCCTGCAGGCAGTATGAAGGACAGAACGGGACTGTATATGGTCCGGGATGCCGAGGAAAGAGGAGTATTAAAACCGGGAGGAACCATCGTGGAGGCAACTGCGGGAAATACCGGGATCGGCATTGCCATTGCAGCACTGAACAGAGGCTACAGGGTGATCTTTGCGGTACCGACGAAATTTTCCATTGAAAAGCAGAAGATCATGAAGGCTTTGGGCGCCGAGATCATACATACCAGCAGGGAAGATGGCATGCTGGGGGCGGAAAGGAAAGCTAAGGAGATCTTACAACAGATTCCGGGGGCCGTTTCCATGGAGCAGTTTCACAATCCCGCCAATCCACGGGCGCACTATGAAACAACGGGACCGGAGATCTACAGACAGATGGATGGAAAGATCGACTATCTGGTGGCCGGCGCCGGCAGCGGAGGCACTTTTACCGGGATCGTAAAATATCTGAAGGAGCAAAATCCCAAGATCACCGGCGTGCTGGCAGATCCCGTAGGTTCTATCATCGGAGGTGGTGAGCATGCGGACTATGACATTGAAGGGATCGGTAATGATTTTATTGCAGACACCATGGATATTTCCCTTATGGACAAGGCCATCAAGGTAACGGATGACGAGGCCTTTGAGGCATCCAGGCTGCTTGCGAAAAAGGAGGGGATTCTGGCAGGCTCTTCATCAGGTGCTGCACTTGCGGCGTCCCTGCGGCTTGCAAATGAGATCGAGAGCGGGAATATCGTAGTTGTTTTCCCGGATCGGGGTGACAGATATTTAAGCAAGGGTTTGTTTGACGGTGAAGGGGCCGAAGGCTGAACCTTGCAACAAACTATACAGGAATGCAGGAGAAACGATATGGCAGAGGTGTTTCGTCTGGAGCAGGTTTCCAAGACGTACAAAAATGATGGGAAAGAATTTGAAGCACTCAGGAATGTGAGTCTTACCATAGAGGAAGGAGAAGTATTCGGTATCATAGGAATGAGCGGCGCCGGAAAATCTACACTGGTCAGGACCCTGAACCGCCTGGAGGAGGTATCCGGCGGAAAGGTCGAATTTTTCGGACAGGATCTGGCAACTCTGAAGCCGAGAGAGATCAGAAGGGTGAGACAGCAGATCGCCATGATCTTTCAAAGCTTTAATCTCGTAGGACAAAGGACGGTGCTTTCCAATGTGATGCAGCCCCTTCGGATCGCCGGGATCCCCGGAGCGCAAAGAAAGGAAAAGGCCCTTGAAATGCTCAGGATTGTGGGACTTGAGGAAAAACAGAATGAGTATCCCGCAAGACTGTCCGGCGGCCAGCGCCAGAGAGTGGCCATAGCCAGGGCACTTGCTGCAGACCCGAAGGTCCTGCTTTGCGACGAAGCCACAAGCGCTTTGGATCCGAAAATGACAGGGGAGATCCTGGATCTGCTTTCCGAGATCAACCGGACCAGAAAGCTTACCATTGTGATCATCACCCATGAGATGAGTGTGGTGGAGAAGATTTGCGATAAGGTGGCGATCATCGATAACGGTGAGCTGGCAGAGGCGGGATCTGTCAAGGAGATCTTTCAGAATCCGAAATCGGAAGCAGCCAGAAAACTGGTATTTCCCA
Organism: Lachnospiraceae bacterium; assembly: GCA_016282595.1. GTDB lineage: Bacteria > Bacillota > Clostridia > Lachnospirales > Lachnospiraceae > RGIG7926. Next base: position 3,219 of record JAEEKV010000136.1, on the reverse strand, counting down.
GCAACCCCTTTGATCCCTCCGGCAAGCAGTCCCGGCTGATCCGGTTGGTATTTGACGGCCTTTCCGCCAATACGCCCTTTATTGCCCAGCTGGTGGAGCAGACCGGAAAAAAGGTGAATATTCTCAGCGCCAATACCAAAAGTGTGGGTGGGATCGGCTACGGACAGATGGTTGTGGAGCTGCCTGATAAAAAAGAAGATCAGGAGCAGATCATTTCCTTTTTCAGAAAAGGAGGAATCAGCGTACAGGAGGTGGAAAAACCGTGAGCAATTACATCATCGATGCGATTAAAATGGGCATCCTGGAAACCTTTGAGATGACTTTTTTTGCATCTATCCTGGCCTATGTGGGAGGACTGCCCATAGGGATCCTTCTGTATGCAACGGCAAAGGATAGGATACTGGAAAACAAACCGGTGAATTTTGTTTTGGGACTTCTGGTCAATATCTGCAGGTCGCTTCCCTTCCTGATCCTGCTGGTGCTTTTGATCCCCTTTACCAGATTTGTGACAGGATCTTCCATCGGGACAACGGCTTCCATTGTTCCCCTTACGGTGGGTGCCATTCCCATCGTGGCAAGAATGGTGGAATCTTCCTTAAGTGAGGTTTCCCCCGGTATCATTGAGGCGGCAAACTCCATGGGAGCGTCGCCCCTGTATATCATCCTGCATTTCATTTTGCCGGAGGCTACGCCTTCCCTTCTTTTGGGAGGCGCCATCAATATCGCTACCGTTCTTGGGTATTCTGCAATGGCAGGCGTCATCGGCGGAGGCGGGCTTGGTGCCATCGCCCTGCAGTATGGTTATTACCGCTATCAGAAGGAGGTTCTTTGGACAACCGTTACCATCCTGGTGATCATGGTTATGCTGATCCAGGAGGGTGGAAACATCATCGCCAAGAAGGCCAGAAAATAACATAGTGTGCTCTTTTCCAAAATGCTGTATAATGGACAAAAAGTTGTGATAACACAACAATTTTTGAGAAGTAATCAGCAGTCATCGGTGATAGAATTTGCCGGAAGACAGATGGTAAACCCATGATCGGAAAGGAGCGCACTATGTTTGATTTTAAGTATTATACCCCTACAAAGGTGATTTTCGGAAAGAATACGGAAAGCCGTGTTGCCGAGCTGATTAATGAGTTTGGCGGCACTAAGGTTTTGATCCACTACGGCTCGGGAAGCGTTGTGCGTTCCGGGCTGCTTCAGCGTGTAACGGACACTTTGGATGCTGCAGGCATCAAGTATGTGACGCTGGGCGGAGCAGTACCGAATCCCCATCTTGGACTGGTGTATGAAGGCATTGAGCTTTGCAAAAAAGAGAATGTAGATTTTCTTCTTGCAGTAGGCGGCGGATCCGCCCTGGATTCCGCAAAGGCCATTGGCTACGGCGTAGCAAACGGCGGGGATGTTTGGGATTTCTATGACTATAAGAGAACTGCTGAGGGGTGCCTTCCTCTTGGCGTGATCTTAACCATTGCAGCTACGGGAAGTGAGATGAGTGATTCTTCCGTCATCACCAAGGAAGAGGGGCTTGTAAAACGAGGATACAGCAGCGACTATGGCCGTTGCAAATTTGCCATCATGAATCCGGAGCTGACTATGACGTTGCCGGATTACCAGACGGCTTGCGGCTGTACGGATATTATGATGCATACCATGGAGCGGTACTTCACCAACGGCGGCAATATGGAGATTACGGATGCCCTTGCAGAGGGACTGCTTCGCACCGTGAAGAAAAACGCAGTGATCCTGCGGGATAACCCCAAAGATTATGATGCCAGAGCAGAAGTGATGTGGGCCGGTAGCCTTGCACATAACGGTCTGACGGGATGCGGCAATGACGGCGGCGACTGGATGACTCACAAACTGGAGCATGAGCTGGGCGGTCTTTATGATGTAGCCCATGGTGCAGGTCTTGCGGCAATCTGGGGCAGCTGGGCAAGATATGTTTACAAGGATTGCCTGCCTCGTTTTAAGAAGTTTGCTTTGAATGTTATGGAAGTATCGGATCAGGGCAGCGATGAGGAAATTGCCCTTCGCGGTATTGAGGCAATGGAGGACTTTTACCGTAGCATCAACATGCCTACCAACCTGCGTGAACTTGGAGTAGAGCCTACCGAAGAAGAGCTTGCACTCATGGCAAAGAAGTGTGCCGTGGGCGTCGGAGGAGAAAAAGGTTCTGCCAAGGTGCTTGATGAAGAAGCCATGCTTGCTATTTACCGGGCCAGCATGTAAAATAGGCAGGAATAATCAACAGGAGAGAAAATGTCAGTCAAATGAGTACCGTAGTTATCGTGCAGCAGATGGGTGTGATCGTGATCCTGGTTGCGATCGGAATGTTTTTGTATCATAAAAAGATAGTGGACAACTCAGTCTCGCCGAAGTTGTCGGCCATCGTAGTGGATGTCTGCAATCCGGCGTTGATCATGGGTTCGATCTTTTCCGGAAACTTTACGGCCACCCACAGGGATCTTTTGGAAGCCATCCTTCTGGGTGCAGTATTCTATCTGTTTTTGGCAGGTTTTGGGTTTGTGCTTCCGCTTTTGCTGCGTGCGAAAAAAGAAGAGCGCAGATTCTATAACCTGATGACGGTCTATACCAATGTGGGATTTATCGGAATTCCGGTAGCAAGGGCTATTTTGCCGGATAAGGCAATCTTGTATGTGATCGTTTGTAATGTGATGTATGCACTTTTGTTTTATACCCACGGGATCACGGTATTGAGCCACGGGAAGGAAAAGCTGAAGCTTTCCAACCTGTTTAGTCCGGGAACGATCATGGCGGTGCTCAGCCTTGTGATCTGCTGGTTTGATTATACTCCGCCGCAGATCATCACAAGCAGCATTACCTATATCGGCAATGCAACCGTTTTTTTGTCCATGGCACTGCTTGGCGTATCCATTGCCAGATCGAAGATCCAATCGGGATTTCGGCAGATCAGAATCTGGGGGTATATCGCCGTTCGTATGGTGCTTTTGCCCATCGCCATGTTTTTTGTACTCAGAGCCATTGGCTGTGATGAGATCACGATCCTGGGCTTTTGCCTGATGGCGGCCATGCCGATCGGAAATCTGCCGCTGATCCAGTCAGAAAAAATGGGAGAGGATACCACAATTCTTTCCGGTGCCATCACCGTAAGTACCATTGTATCTATGGTGACCATCACACTTTTGATGATGCTGTTTATGACGCTGCTTGGATAACAAACAAAAAGCCTTT
>JAEEKV010000135.1 GCA_016282595.1 Lachnospiraceae bacterium | reverse complement strand
TGACTTTGTAGGTGAGGTTGAGGAAGCGGTTTCCGCAGCGGATGCAGCTGTTATCGTGATCTCTGGTAAGGCAGGGATCGAAGTAGGTACACTGAAGGCATGGGAGATCTGTGAGAAATACAATCTTCCCCGTATGATCTATGTTTCCGATATGGATCAGGACAACGCATCTTACAGAGAGATCGTGGAAGATCTGACCGCAAGCTATGGCAAGAAGATCGCTCCGTTCCATTTCCCCATCCGTGAAGACGGTAAGTTCGTCGGCTATGTGAACGTGGTTTCCGAGACCGGTAACCGCTGGCAGGGCAAGGATGTGGTAGAGTGCGAGATTCCCGACTACAGCCAGTCTTATCTGGAGCAGTACCGCGAGACTTTAATGGAAGCGGTTGCAGAGACCAGTGAAGACATGATGGAGCGTTATTTCTCAGGGGAGACCTTCTCCGATGCAGAGATCCGTTCCGCACTTCGTACCAACGTAATGGATTGCTCCATCGTTCCGGTTTGCATGGGATCCTCCGTTACCTGTCAAGGTGCTTACACCCTTTTGGATGATATCATCAAGTATCTTCCTTCTCCCGAGAATCGGACCATCGCAGGTATCGCACTGAAGACCAACGAGATCTTCCAGGCTGATTATGATTTCTCCAAAGCAAAATCCGCCATCATCTTTAAGACCATCGTGGATCCTTTCATCGGTAAGTATTCCCTGGTTAAGGTAGCCTCCGGTGTTCTGAAGACAGATGACCTGCTTTACAACAAGGATAAAGAGACAGAAGAAAAGATCGGTAAGCTCTATGTGCTTCAGGGCAACAAGCCCATCGAGGTTCCGGAGCTTCATGCCGGTGATATCGGTGCTCTGGCTAAGCTTTCCAAGGCTCGCACAGGCGACACCTTATCCACCAAGGCAATGCCAATCCAGTTCAGCAAGGCTGACATTTCCATCCCTTATACCTACATGCGTTACAAGGTAGCCAACAAGGCTGAGATCGATAAGGCTGCACAGGCACTGCAGAAGCTGTCCCATGAGGACCAGACCCTGAAGATCGTAAACGACAGCGAGAACGGACAGATGCTCCTTTACGCGATCGGCGATATGCAGCTTGAGGTGGTTAAGAGCCGCCTTGCCAATGATTATAAGGTTGCTATCGAGCTTTCCGAGCCCAAGGTTGCTTACAAAGAGACCATCCGCAAGAAATCCGATGTGGAGTCCAAGTATAAGAAACAGTCCGGTGGACACGGACAGTACGGTCACGTTAAGATGCGCTTCGAGCCCTCCGGAGATCTGGAGACTCCTTATGTATTTGAACAGGAGGTTGTCGGTGGTGCCGTTCCCAAGAACTATTTCCCTGCTGTTGAAAAAGGTATGCAGGAAGCGGTTTTGAAGGGGCCCTTGGCAGCTTATCCCGTAGTGGGTGTAAAGGGTATTCTTTACGATGGATCTTACCATCCGGTAGATTCCTCCGAAATGGCTTTCAAGAAGGCTACAACCCAGGCATTCAAGGACGGCTTTATGAAGGCTGATCCCATCCTTCTTGAGCCCATTGCCAACCTGAAGGTTACGGTTCCGGATTCCTACACCGGAGATATCATGGGTGATCTGAACAAGCGCCGCGGCCGTGTTCTGGGTATGAACCCCATCGCAGGCGGCAAGCAGATCATCGAGGCGGATATTCCCGTCAGCTCTCTGACCGGTTATTGTACGGTACTTCGTTCCATCACCGGCGGACAGGGCAATTATGAATACGAGTTTGTACGTTATGAGCAGGCACCTTCAGACGTACAGGCTGCGGAAGTAGAAGCAAGAAAGAGCAAACTTGCGGACGCAGAAGAGGACTAAATTGTATGTTTCATATCGTAGTATGTGATGACGATCCGGTAATCTGCCAGCAGTGCAAGAGCCTACTGGATACCCATTACAAAAAGAAAGCACAAACCGATACGCTGGGTTCTGCGCAGGAACTGAATGAGTGGCTCGGCGGTAAGGACAAGGGGCAGACCAATATCATTTTATTGGATATAGCGCTGGGCGAAGCGGACGGCATAGAGCTGGCAAAGCAGATCCGGACGGATTTTCCTGAGATCAAGGTGATCCTGTTATCCGGATATGCTCAGCTGGCTAGCAATGTATTTGACGCGGATCCTGTCTATTTCCTTTCCAAGCCCATTGATGCGGAAAAGCTCTATGCTTCCGTAGATCGCGCTATGAAGATTGTTTCCGGACAGGAGATCAAGGCGGTTACGGTGACAGGCGTAGGAGGCAAGATCTTCCGGATCAAGGTGGATGAGCTGATCTATGTAGAGACCAGCGGAAGAAATTGCACGGTCTATCTGGATAATGATGTATCCAGGGAGATCAACTGCAAGTTGTCCGAACTCATCAATATGATGCCGGACTATGTGGTGGCTACCCATCAGAGCTTCGGATGCAACCTCCATAAGGTAAAGGCTTTCTCCAAGGAAGACGGCATTGATCTGGCGGGCGGCATTAACATCCCTGTTAGCCGCAGGCATTACAAGGGGGTAAAAGAGAAGCTCGCCAGGCATATGGTTTAAAACATATGATTTCATCAACAGAAAAATCCATCACCAGACAGATGGTGACGGCGTTGGCGGATATGAAGCTGTATGACAGTCTGTATCAGGACTTTCGCAGGATCCGTCACGATTTCGCAAATTATGTGCAAAGCAGTCAATTCGAATCGGAGGATGAAGACTTCATCCTCCGTCTTCGTATGCTCAAAAAAGAGACCTTAAAGCTGGTGGATGCCCTCTTGGAGCGGTTGGATAAACTGCCCTTAGAGCAAAATGAGGAAGCAGACGGTTTCTATCAATATCCCTATCTGAAGCCTGAAACCCCGAAAACTAAGATGAAACCCAAGGACAAGGTGCTGTTTGATCTCTGGGAAGAGATGAAGCTTTATTTTGTGCACCAGTTAGAGGAGCTTCCCACTCTGATCCCCATTTTGTTAAGCCTGCAGGATAGACTCCAGCGCAGTCTTCCCCCGGATGAGAGGGAAGCGGAAGAGCACCTTCAGGAGTGTGACAGCATCCGGTTTCATGAGACGGCGGATTCCCCTCTTTTAGCAGCCTTTCTTCACACCTGTAAGGAAAAAGCGCAAAAGGGAGATATGGTATTTCAGTACAGGATCTCCGTACCGGAATGCTTTTCCGAAAAGCTCACGGATCTCTTTTATCTTTTGGGATGTGCAAAGACGGCATGCTTTGGCTGGGCAGAAGGAAGGGAAAACAGCCAGGTGCGGCTGTATCTGGCCAGCGGTCTTGGACTTTGGCACTTTTCCATGAATGCAGCCATTAGACAGAAGGAAGAGGATCTCATGGACTCTGAAGCCGGGGAGGCTGAGGGGCAGCCCGGGCAGAAAACCAATGCTCAGCTGATAAAGGAGATGGAGCTTTCGGAGGTGTCCGAAGCGGATAAAAAGCGGACGGAGGCTTTGATTGCCGCCTTTACAAAGGACCGGGCACTTTTAAAGATCCTGAAGAAGCAAAAGGCCTCCATGGAAGTGGAGCGGGACAAAGGCGGATTTCGAATCGATATTATGGGATGATCGCAACGGATCGGTGGATTTTGCCCTATTATGAGTGAAAAAGCAAAAACAATGGATGCAGGTTTCATCCAAAGCTATGAATGAAGGAGAATCAACTTATGCCGGGATATGAAAAGGAAATCAAGCAGCTGAAGGAAATGGTTTTTGATCCGCATACACAGCCGATGCCGCAGCTTACCATGCCGGTCTATCAGGGAGCGGCGTCTCTGCTTTTTGATGATGAAGAAAATGATACGGAAAGGACGATGCAGATTGAATATCTTGCAAAGGATGTTACATTCAGAGGCTTTGTAAATGAGCAGCTGACCATGAATGATCCGAAGGTATTCGAGCCGGAGAAGATGAAGGAGGACTGGAATAACTTTCTTTTTAATATTGACAGTATCAAAAAGAATATCGATCGTGATCTCAAAAAAACACCGCTTCTTCGTAATAAGCTGACGGCTTATGAGGATGAGCGGCCGTCTGCAGATTCCTCTCAGGTCAGCTACCTTGGAGACAAGGGAAATGATGAGGATTTTCAGATCAATTTTGATGACTCTGTAGATTCTGTCAATATGGTCCATGTAGTGAAGGATGAAAATGACTCTTTCCGGGATGATTCGGGTTTGAAGGAGGAGCAGAACAACAGTATCATCGAGATTGAATTTGCGCCGGAAAAAGAGGATCCGGAAATAGAGTTTCCCTTCATCAAGGAAAGCTACAACCGCGAAAAGAAGGAAATCGTGGATGAGATCAAGGCGGGAGTTGATAGCGTCAAGCGGAGTAAGTTCATCTATGCTTACTCTGATCTGAAGGAAGGCGCCGCCCAGATTGCAAGCCAGATTTTGATCGATCCTGTTATGGGAAGAAAGTTCCTGGATCCGGATGCCGGTTTTTATGACAATACGACCGGGTTTGACAAAGATGCCCTCAACAAGGCCCTGAACAGCGTTCGCAGACAGGTTCTCATGGATCCTGTCTTTCATGAGGTGATAGCAAAGTGTCCGAAGCCTGCTGATCTTTATGAGCAGTACAAAAAAGAGATCCGCAAGGAGGTCAATAAAAAGATCAATGATGAGAAGGGCAGAGATGCGGATACGAAGATCGATCGGGAAAAGCAGTCCCTTATGGACCGGGAAAAGGAAAAGGCCGTGATCGAGCTGAATGATGAGATGAAAAAGGAACTGAAGAGTGCCTATGAGGATCTCACCAGGCTGAACCAAAATCACAGGAAATCTCCGCAGATGAAAAATCTGATGAAGTCTCTGGAAAATATGCAGGGCAAGGAGGTTGTATCCTATAAGGATTTTGAACTTTTGAACAAGCGTGCGCTGTATTACCATAATGACAGGCAGGGCATTTTCTTCTCCCCCTTTACCGATAAGGGCAAGCTCCGTCTTGACAGAGTGGAAAACCTGATCAGAAGCACGGAAAAGACCATTGAAGGAAAACGAGCCGACATAAAGAGAAATGCCGAGAGGGAGTTCCAAAAGGGTAAGGAGCAGGAAATCCGGATCAAGGTCAATTAATGGGAGAAATTGGTGTCCATCGTTGACATACACAGGGGAAAAAGATAAAATAAGAAAGGCTTTGCGCAGGGCCTTTCTTATTTTTGTGCAAAGAACAGCTTTTGGAAGGAGACAAAAAAGCAAATGCGGTACAATTTTAAAGCGATCGAACAAAAATGGCAGAAGGAGTGGGAGGATGCCGGGATCTTTCATGGTGTGGACGGATCCGACAAGCCCAAGTTCTACGGACTGGTAGAATTTCCTTACCCTTCGGGAGCAGGTATGCATGTGGGGCATATCAAGGCCTATTCCAGCATTGAGGTAGTAGCCAGAAAAAGAAGAATGCAGGGCTACAACGTGCTGTTCCCCATCGGGTTTGATGCCTTTGGTCTTCCCACAGAGAACTATGCGGTCAAGACCAATACCCATCCGAGGATCATTACGGGTACCAATCTCAAGCGCTTTTCCGACCAGCTCAGGAGCGTTGGCTTTTCCTTTGACTGGGACAGAGT
>JAEEKV010000134.1 GCA_016282595.1 Lachnospiraceae bacterium | reverse complement strand
CTTTTTTCGCAAACGGATCCAAGATCAGCAAGGCATTTAACGAAAGCTTTGAAAGGTCCGGCAGTGTCAATACCATAGTTTTGTTTAAGGCGGACCAGTATCATGATGAGTTTCGCAGGATCCTGGAATCGGAGTATGACATCGAAAGACTTACGGTAAATCCCTTCATTTTTGCTGGGGTTACCGATGTCCGCGATGCGGCGGGAAAAGAGGTTTCTTACAACTTCCTGTTTTCGACGGAGCGCACGGAGCGCAGGATCGAGAGCTTTGTGAAAACGGAATCTGTTTCGGATGAAGAACTGGCGGCGGCAGAGCATCCGCTCTGGTTGCCGGTTGCCTTTAAGATCTCAAAGGGACTATCCCTTGGCGAGACGTTCACCATTATAAAGGGAGGCATGGAGTATCCTTTTACCATCACCGGTTTCTATGAATCGGGACTGGAGTCTTCTGACGGTTATGGTTATAAACTGATCCTGACGGATGCGGATTATGATCTGTTTTCCATGATCTTCGAATCAGGCGGCGACTTAAGCTACAATACGATCGCTTTATGCTTTGACGCGGATGAGAGCTTTGACTTTTTATCCTACGTTGAAAAGTGCGGGCGGGATTCCTCGGTAAACCTTTTGAGCAGTACGACCTATCTGTCTCAGCAGAACGAAGAAGTGAACGAAAAAGCGTTTGCCGTCATGTTTCTGGGACTGACTGCCGGTTTATCCCTGATCACAATGCTGTCAGCCCTCTTCATGATCCGGCACAAGATCAGCAATGACATCGAAGACCAGATGCAGCAGATCGGCGTCCTTGAGGCACTTGGCTACAGAGCCCGGGAGATCAGTCTGGCCTATCTGTATGAATATGTGATCTCCGGAGGGACAGGCTGTCTTCTCGGTGTGCTGGCAGCCTTCCTGATCACACCCGCCATCAACCGCTTCGGAGAGTCCATTCTCGGCAGGACGATCACAGGTGCTGCAGATATATGGAAAGTGTTTGCGGTGGCCCTCGTGATCTTTGTCTTTGTGCTACTGTTTGCACTCTTAAAGGCGCGGACCGTGAAAAAGTACCCTCCGGTGATGGCCCTGCGACGCGGCATTGCGACCCATCATTTCGGGAAAAACATTCTTCCACTTGCACGTATGAAGGGAAACATCAATGTAAGGCTTGCCATGAAAAGCCTGCTTGCGGATCTTCGATCCTGTGTCGGCGTTTTCATCTGTATCGTGGCAGCCGGCATGACGATCCTGTTTTCCATATTGTCCTTCATGTTTTTCAAGGACGGAGCAAGTGAGATCTCAAAGATGATGGGGATCGACACGGAGGTGGCAATGGTGACCCTGATGGGCGGCGTGGATCCGGAAAAGACCTGCGAAGAGATCACTGCGATGCCGGAAGTCCGTAAGGCGCTTGTTACCTTTGAAACAAACGGGATTGATGTAAAGGATTCAGACCTTTCCGGAACCGTTCAGGTATTTGATGATTATTCAAAAACGGAGACCTTTCAGCCGGCTTTCGGGCGCTATCCGGAGCAGGATAATGAGGTTATGATCAGCTACAGGCGGTCCGTACTTGAAAACCTCAGCCTCGGTGATCAGATTGTGCTGCAGAATGACGGTCTTGAAAAAAGCTACGTCATTACGGGTCTTGTCAGCGCCATGCTCAACAGCGGAAGTGCGATCTACCTGACCCCGGAAGGATACAGACGGATCAACGATAACGCACGACCTTCCCAGATCAATGTGTATTTAGAGGATGGTGTCGGCTATGATGAATTCGAGGAAAAGCTGGAAGAGCTCTACGGCGTTAGTGCAAAAAATGCCATGACAGGCGCTGATACAGGTGAAAGCCTTGAAGAGAGAGTCCGCGCTGCGGCAAATGAAAAGATCGCGGTGCTGCTGACCCAATACGGCGTGACAAGCGTAGATTATGCGGTTGAAGTAAACGGAAAGCTGATCACGGGAAACAGCAGACCCTTCGCCATCAAGGAAGTATCGAACTGGCAGGGGATCATCAAGACACAGATTGCGCCCATCGCAGAGACCTTCAGGGTATTTACCCTGCTGGCAGCGATCCTGATCACAGGCATCGTAGCCGTGATCCTTTCCATCATCACCGCAGCAGGTGTAAGACGGCAGCGTCACAGTCTCGGTATCATGAAGGGACTCGGCTATTCCTCAAAGGATCTGATGACCCAGATGGCGGTCCGGATCATGCCGGTCATCCTTCTTTCCCTGATGGTGGCATCGGTGGGGGCTGTATGGGTCAATAAGATCTTCTGGCTTGCCCTGCTCGGACTCATCGCAAAGACAGATCCTGTCGTGATTGTTGTGACGGATCTGGTGCTGGCAGTCTTTTGCTACTTCGTCACCTACCTCGGAGCCGGCAGGATCCGGAAGATCTCCGTAAACGAACTGATGACGGAGTAACAAATGTAGCGAACTGAAATAAAGGAGAAGACCATGAAAAATAAGATTATGAAACGGCTCATTATGACAGCAGCCCTTACCTTAGCCGCAGCAGGCACTTTGGGATCCGGCAGCGAAACGAAGGCACAGCCTTTGCAGGGAGAAGAATCCGTTTACTGTGTCGGTTCGGTGAGTAAGGTCTATGTAACTGCCGCAGTGATGCGTCTTGTGGATGAAGGAAAGGTGGAGCTTGACCGCCCCGTTACCGAATATCTTCCTGCCTTTCAAATGGCAGATCCCAGGTACAAAGACATTACGGTCCGTATGCTGATGGATCATACATCGGGGATCATGGGAACCAGTCAGATCGGCAGCTTTCTGTATGAAAGCAATGATACGTGGCATCACGATCACCTTCTTGACACCCTGAAAGGTCAGCGGCTGAAGGCAGATCCCGGAAGCTATGCGGCCTACTGTAACGACGGATTTGACCTGCTTGAGCTCATCGTGGAAGCTGTCAGCGGCATGTCCTATACCGAATACGTGACAAGTAAGATCGCCTTGCCCACGGGCGGGACGGCGACGGGAACCTCCTATAATTTTATGGGCAGGGACGACCTTGCCCCGGCCTACAATGCGAACAACCTTTTGTATGATAATGAAAGCTGCATGTGTATCGGGGCCGGCGGGGTCTTTTCCACCGCATCGGATGTGGCAAGATTCGGAACTGCCTTTTACAAGGGAAACGGGAGCCTTCTTAGCGAAAAACAAAAGGAGGAGATGACTAAACTTTGGGACGGCAAAAACCCCGATGCACACAAGGATAAAAACGGCCTTGGATGGGACAGGGTTTCAAAGGAAAAATATGAAAAACAGGGCGTGCAGGTACTGGAAAAAGGCGGGGATGTACTTTTAAACCATGCGTGCCTGATGGTGGCTCCCAAGGAAAAGATCAGTATCGCAGTGCTCAGCAACGGCGGATCCAGCAGCTATAACAGTATGCTTGCCGAAGCCATCATGGATACGGTCCTTGAAGAGGCAGGGATCAATGTCACGGAGGATGAGCGGGAGTTTGAGATCGAAGGTACTGTACCGGAAGAGATGGATGAATTTGCGGGATGCTATGTGACCCAGAACGCCTTAGAGGGCGGTACGATGATCTCAAAGGTTTCATTCCCCCAGCATGCCTACATGCATGTGGAAAACATAAGTCCCGTGAGTACATCGGTGAAGGACTATGCCTATACTGCGGAGGGCAGCTTTGCCGAGCTTGCCTTTGAGGTGGAGGACGGCATGGAGGATGTCAGGATCGCAGCCAATCCGAATGTGCTCCGTTTTGTGAAACAGGAAAACGGGAAGGTTACCATTTCCTGCGAAGGAAGAATGGTTGCGGCCGGGCTCGGGAGCGTTTTCGAGGACAGTTATATCGGGGAGAAGCTGGAAGAAAACCCCGTAGGCGGTGAGCAGATCGCGGCCTGGGAAAAGATCTGCGGTCAGAACCTGTTTCTTTGCAACGACGTTCCTGCTTCCGCAAGCTACCAGTATGCCATCATCAGAATGGCCCTGTGCGAGGAAGTACCGGGTTATGTTTTTTACATCAGCGGCCAGGGAACCAGACTTTTAAAGATCCTGGATGAATCGCATGCACAGGCCTTTCAGTCGATCCCGTCCAGTGCAAACAGAGATCTGATCGATCTTAGTATCAGCAGCGGGGAAGAAGGAACGGTCCTTATATCCAGCAGCGGGCCGGCTTATCGCACCGAAGAAGGGATCCGGGAGTTTAGGGACAGCGGTGATGTACCGGATCAGCAGGGGGTTACCTGGTTTCGGATCGGCGAAAGCATTGCGAATGCCACGGTTTCCATCGACCGGCCGGAAAACTGCGCAGTCTATGTGTACAACAAATACGGGGATGTGGTCTATAACAGCCATGTAAAGAATGCATCCTTTGAAATTCCGATGCCAAAAGACGGTCATATCGTCTTTATTCGGTGATACGCTAAACACATGACGGAAAAATTTTAAGAAACCTTTGATCTGTGATAAAATGAAACCAAACAATCACGGGAGGGATTCTTATGCCTTTTCAGATCGTCAGGAATGATATTACAAAAATGCAGGTGGACGCCATCGTCAATACCGCCAATCCCCAGCCCACCTTCGGATCCGGGATTGATACTGCTGTCTATGAAGCAGCGGGGAAGGAAAAATTACTTTCAGAGCGGGAAAAGATCGGCGTTGCAGAGCCCGGCACTTCCTTTGTGACGGATGGATATTCCCTGCCTGCAAAGGCCATCATCCATACGGTGGGATGCCCCTGGCAGGGCGGAGATCAGGGAGAAGAAGAGATCATCCGAAGCTGCTATCGCAGCGTATTTGCCCTGGCAGTGGAGCAGGAATTTGAAAGTCTTGCCATTCCTCTTCTGGCTTCCGGCAGCTACGGCTTTCCTAAGGGAATCGCCCTTCGTATCGCTTTGTCCGAAATTGAAGCCTTTATGATGGATCACGACCTCTCCCTGTTTTTAGTGGTCTTTGATGAAAAATCCTTTTCCCTTTCTTCGGAGCTGTATGGGGATATCGACGCTTATATCAGCGATAACTATGTAGAAGAAAAGGAAAAAGACGAGTACCCCGGATCCGGCAGAAGGGATGAGCGAACACAAAGGCTCATGGACAATGCATTCCATGGAGCGAGTGCCGGGATGGCGGCAGCTTCCATGCCCATGGCTTCCATGGGAATGTTTGCAAGGGAGCAGGAAAAAGAAGATAAAAAGAAAGATAAAAAAGATAAGAAAAAATCCCGTCTATTTTCTACAGGGATAAGGGAGGCTGCGCCGAGATTTCCCGGCATGGGACGGAAGGAGTCTCCAGGGGATGTATATGCAGCGAAGGAAACCGGATCTATTCCTGAAGAGGATTTGGAAGATTCATATTCGGAGGTTACAGATGAAGAAGATCTGGCCTACGGATCTTCTATCTTCGCATCCGCTGCCCTTGCCCCGGAACCCCGTACCCTGGACGAGGTGATCCAAAACCTGGATAAGTCCTTTATGGAGCTGGTTTTCTCTTTTGCAGATGAAAAAGGCATGACGGATGTGCAGGTGCAAAAGCGGGCGAACCTGGATCGGAAGGCCTTTTCCAAGTTAAAGTGCGGCACCACCAAAAACCCCAGTAAATCTACGGCCCTGGCTCTTTCCGTAGCACTGCAGCTGAGCCTGGATGAAACCAAAGACCTGTTATCCCGGGCGGGGCTGGCCCTGTCACCCTGCAGCAGACAGGATCTCATTGTACAGTACTTTATTGAAAGAGAAGCCTACGATATCTTTGAGATCAACGTAGCCCTCTTCGAACATGGGGAGCCGCTTCTTGGCAGCACCCCCAGCTGATAAGTTATCAGTAAGAACTACTTGTTAACGTGTTTTTGGAGAAGAATAGAATTTCATTTACAATTAGATAGCGTCAAGCAGATATCAGATAATTGTCGCCTGTCAGGTGACCGTTTCCCTTTTCGGATTCGTTATGATTACCTCAGAAACAGACAAACAAACCATGCACCTAAGAGGAGGTAATCACTATGAGAGAAAATTTAACAGAACTGGTTTTCATTCTTGACAGAAGCGGATCCATGAGCGGACTGGAATCTGATACCATCGGCGGATTCAATTCCATGATCCAGAAGCAGCAAAAGGAAGAGGGGGAAGCCTTCGTATCCACCGTCCTGTTTGACGATGTTAGTGAAGTGATCCACGACAGAGCCCCCATCGGCAAAGTAGAAAAGCTGACGGATAAAGACTACTACGTCAGAGGCTGCACCGCCCTTTTGGACGCAGTGGGCAGCGCCATCCATCACATCGGCAACGTCCAGAAGTATGCAAGGGAGGAGGACAGACCTTCCAAGACCCTTTTCGTCATCACCACCGACGGTCTGGAAAACGCCAGCAGGCGCTATCAGTTTAAGGATGTGAAAAAGATGATCGAGCGTCAGAAGGAAAAGTACAACTGGGAGTTTTTATTCCTGGGTGCCAACATCGACGCCATCGAGGTAGCGGGCCATATGGGCATCAGCGCTGACAGAGCAGCCAACTATCATTGCGATGAAACGGGAACAGCCCTGAACTATCAGGTTTTGGAACAGGCAGTTTCCAATGTTAGGAAAACCAGCTCCAAAGGATTCCATGCCGCCCTTGCAGGAGGGGCCTGGAAGGCCAGGATCGATGAGGATTACGCGGATCGCAAATCATAACTTGCACCCTTTAAAAACCACAAAGCAAGTCTTAATTGAGAACAACAAACAAAACATCAACCATGAAATAAAAAACAGGTACCGACCATCGGTACCTGTTTTCCTATATTCCTGTATTTTTATATCCTAATATTTC
This sequence comes from Lachnospiraceae bacterium, assembly GCA_016282595.1. Classification (GTDB taxonomy): domain Bacteria; phylum Bacillota; class Clostridia; order Lachnospirales; family Lachnospiraceae; genus RGIG7926. The sequence continues at coordinate 5,925 of JAEEKV010000134.1, read as the reverse complement.
TATATTCCAATATTCAACCTATATAATTCTTTACCCCTCTTTCTTCGCCAGCGCCATGACTCGCAGATAACTAAGACTCGCCAGCACAGCGGTGATCACAATAAAGATCAGGCTTAGAAGCATATGGTTTATCTTCATGCCCAGGAATACCATGAGCACCACAAGCCCCATGGATACAAACATATTGGGGAGCATATAGATGGCTGTGGCAGCCCCCTGCTTAATGACCTCTACCTCATTGGTCCAGTCAAGTCGCATATGGCGAACTCCGCAAACACATCCCCATGCCGTTGAAAATCCGCAGAGCATAACCCCCAGGATCAGATCCAGAATGGTTTCCACCGGAGTGGCCTTTGCGCCGATACAGATACAGATGGTGGAGATGGCCATGAAGGGAAGGGTGAGGTACATGTTAAAGAGCATCTTTCCCTGATACAGCGTTTGCTTTTTGATGGGAAGGCTTTGTATGATCCAGTAATTTTTCCCCTCCAGAGAAGGAGAGCAGGCAGTTGTTGACATCATGCCGACGCAAAAATACACGATAAAAGGAATCGCCGGACGGATAATGGCGGGATCTATGGGTGCGCCGTTTGTTATGGTAGCGGCGATCTTGTCAAAACCGAAAAACAACACCACAAAGCCCAGAATCAAGGCCATAAGCTCACCCACCGTCACATTGGTGATATAAATGGTGGATCCGGTCATCCGTTTCAATTCCTTGAAAACGATGGCGTGAACCAGAGAATGTTTTTTCTGCCCGGACATCTTATAGGATTTGGACGCCGCGTGATTTTTCATGGCGGAGTTAATGTTCCGATAGGATTTCCCCATGATGCAGAAAAGCACCAGAAACAGTGCAATGCTCAGCCCCATCAACAGACAGATATCCGAAATGCCCGTAGCCACAATGGCCTTTTGAAACCACCGGATGGGAAAATACACACTACCGGCTTTATCCGTGGCTTTGGACATGGCCTGCAGGGTTTGTTCAATCTTATCATCCCGAAATAGGCCCTCGATAATATATCGCAGAGAAAAACTGAAGATGATAATGCCAAAGGACAATATGGTTTGTACCAGATTGGTCTTCTTAAAGCCCGCACTGATCTTTGCGATCAAAAATCCCAAAAATGCTGCTCCCAGCATGGGGATCACCGGCAGGAAAAACGAGAGCAGGATCCACAAAAGATAGGTATAGATGGGGGGATGCTCAAAAATAGCATAGCCCACCAGCATGGAGACGGAAACGCTTAAATACCAGGGCAGGTTTTTTACATACATATACAAAAACTTGCAAGAAGCCACGGTCCGTACCTCGAAGGGCAGGGACATGAGCATATCATATTCCCTGAAGTTAAACAGATAACCGTTGGTCCGAAGGAAGGTAAACAAAAAAGCCAGGATGCTGATAACCGTAGCGCACATGATGGGAATGGCGTGGGAGAGTCCGTAAGCACCGTATCCCACACAGGTGGCAATGCTGTAGCCGATGATCATTGCATACAGACAAAAGACTCCGAAATATCCCAGCCGAATCCTGTTTTTGACCTTTTTATCCGTGGTATGCTTATAAATGTTTCTCGAACTGGTGGAGAGAAGAAGAGTCCGAAGAAGGAGCAGGTAGTCACTTTTCATTTTCCACCTCCAGGAAAACTTCCTCCAGGGAATGTCCTTCCGTCATCTCTTCCATGGTACCGGAGTCGATGATCTTTCCCTGCTTGATGATGGCAACCTTGTTACACAGCTTTTCCGCCACATCCAGTACATGGGTGGAGAAAAAGACCGCGGTGCCCTGCTCGCACATCTTGTGCATGATCTCCTTTAAGGTAAAAGTGGCCTTCGGATCCAGACCTACGAAGGGCTCATCCAAAACCAGAAGCTTGGGATTGTGGATCAGAGCCGAAATGATGGCTACCTTTTGCTTCATACCATGAGAGTAGGAGCTGATAAGATCTCCCAGAGCCGAGGTGATCTCAAACTGATCGGCGTACTGTTTGATGCGTTCCTGCCTGGTTTGTTCATCGATATCAAAAACATCGGCGATGAAGTTCAGATACTGGATACCCGTCAGGTTTTCATACAGATCCGGATTGTCCGGAATGTAGGCGGTCACCTTTTTGCAGGCCATGGGCTCATCCTTTACGGAATGTCCGTCGATGAAAATCTCCCCTTCCGTAAAATCCAAAACCCCCACTACCGCACGGATGGTGGTGGATTTTCCGGCGCCGTTATGTCCGATGAATCCGTAAATATCCCCGCTCATTACCGTGAGGGAAACATCGTCCGCTGCCTTCTTTCCTTCTCCGTAGGTTTTTGAATAGTGGCTGATCTCCAATATTTTGGTTTCGTTCATGATAAAGCCTTCCTTTTTTTATTCTTCATTCAGCGATTCCAACAGCAGATTGCCGTTTCTAATATCATACCGAAAAATTGGCAAATCGTAAATAGATCAGGTAGTAAGTTGTAACTGTGACTGTCTAAGTTGCAATTTAGGTGGTATAATGGACGGGATATGAAGGAAAAAGGGAAACTCAAGAGACAGTAAACTATGAAGGAACAAGATAAAATCGTACCGGCAACAGAGGAGGACAGAGCAGAGCTTTTGGCCCTTTACAGGGCCCAGCTGGGAAGAGAGTTTTGTGCCTGGGATGAGGATTATCCGGGAAATGAAACCATTGACTTTGACCTGTCCAGAGATGCACTTTTTGTAATGAAGCGGGATGGAAAAGTGATAGCTGCTATTTCCCTGGAAGAGGATGCGGATGTGGATGCCCTTTCCTGCTGGAACCCACAGCTTGCACCCGGCGGGGAGATGGCAAGACTGTGCGTGCTTCCCGAGCTGCAAAATGAAGGCCTGGCAAGAAAGATGATGCAGCGCGGCATCGAAGAGCTGAAGAAACGGGGATATAAAAGCATCCACTTTCTCGTCAACAAATATAACATCAAGGCCATACGCTGTTATGCGGTTTTCGGTTACGAGGTGGTTGGCGAGTGCCATATGTACGATCAGGATTTTCTATGCTATGAAAAAGCGTTGGATTTTCTATAAACTGAGGGGAAATTCAATTCGTGAGGTTTTATAAATGGATTACACAATCGTAATGGACGTTGCCGGGGATATCACCGAACAGGTGGCAAAAGAAAACGATATCCGCTTTATCCCTATGGAATATACCGTAGGGGATGCAACCCGAATTTGTAACGGACCTGAAAAACAGGAGGTTCTTGCAGAGTTTTACAACGGACAACGAAAGGGAGATCTGACGAGAACCAGCCAGATCTCTCCCTATCAATATGAGGAATTCTTCCGAGAGATCATGGAAAAGGGAAAATCTGTCCTGTATCTTTGCCTTTCCGGCGGATTGTCCTCCACCTATCATTCTGCCTGCGTTGCCAAGCAGGCGCTTTCAGAGGAATATCCCCGGTGCGCTTTTTATCCCATCGATACATTGGCGGCTACGGGAGGTATGGGAATTCTGGCAGAGCGGGCCATCAAAAATCGCAAGAAGGGCTTATCTGTTGAAGAGAATTATCATGACCTGCTGGCTGCTGTGCAAAAACTGGAGTGCTGGTTCATGGTCGATGATCTGGGCTATTTAAAGCGCGGCGGAAGGATCAGTGCTTCCACGGCCATTGTCGGAACCGCTTTGAATGTCAAGCCCATCCTAAACATTAACCGGGAAGGCAAGCTGGAAACTATCGCCAAAAAACGGGGCAATAACGTTGCCATCAATGAATTGGTAAACAGATTTACGACACTGTTTGACAAGGATGCGGATGATGTGGTTTATATCCTGCATGCAGATTGTATGGAGAAAGCCAACCAGCTTTATGAGCAGGTCAAGGACCGGCTTTCAGGCAGAGAAGTTCGTATCTGCGGCCTCTCGCCCATCATCGGTGCCCACACAGGTCCGGGGATGGCGGCGATCTGCTTTATGGGGCGAGGGAAAGAGTAAAGAATGGTTGTAATTTGGTTCTGTTTTTAGTATGATAGAGCCATAAAAATACCATTTTTGATCTTTTCTATCCAATTATGGATCTGCTTATCGTTTTTGGATTCGTGATTTCGGAGGTGCCTATGACAGTTGATGAGATGATTGCAAGAAAAAAAGAATATGGTTACTCCAACAAGAAGCTTGCGGAGCTTTCCGGTGTTCCGCTGGGTACGGTGCAAAAGATCATGAGTAAAAGTACCCGGACCCCACGATATCAGTCGCTTGCTGCATTGGAAGCGGTTTTGAAGGGAAACAGTTATGATACGATGGCGCAACATAGTGTGCGTGAAACAAGTTCATATGGACATAACGACGGTACATCCGCTTATATGAAATCGGAAGATCACGCAGGAAAAACCATGGTGGATTACCTGGCGCTTCCGGATGATGTCAGGGTTGAGATGATCGATGGCGTGTTTTACGATATGTCAGCTCCCACAACCACTCACCAGATGGTTGCCGGAGAGATCTACGCCCAGTTACGGGAATTCGTGAGGAAAAATGGCGGAGAATGTAAACCCTTTATCGCCCCGACGGATGTGCAACTTGATTGTGATGATAAGACCGTTGTAGAGCCGGATGTGTTTGTTGTCTGTGACAAGAACAAAATCACACGGGAGCAGATCGTTGGCGCTCCGGATCTGGTGATCGAAGTTTTATCGCCCGGCAGCTGGTACCATGATATGCGGAGAAAATTAAAGAAGTATAAAACCGCAGGAGTTCGGGAATATTGGATCATAATGCCGGAACACAAAGAGGTCATGGTATATAGATTTTGGGAGTCTGATACCCCAAAGGATTACACCTTCGAGAATCAAGTACCGGTAGGGATCTGGCAGGATGCCTGTAAGATCAATTTCAAGACTGTATATGAAGAAATAGCATTCCTGTATAATGTGTGATGTCGTGTAATTTAATTATTTTTGATAAGAGATACGGCTGACTGATGGTGCTGGTCCATCGATATGGCGTGGGATTCCGCGCCTTTTTTATAAAGACTTGTTTAAACAAGCTTGGATAAAGAGGAGAAAAAAATGGCAAAGATACTGTTCCTGGCAGATTTGCATGGAAATATGACAGCAACCCAGGCGCTGGAAAAAGAGATAGAAAAGATCAAACCCGACGATATCTGGTTTCTGGGAGATGCTGTTGGGAAAGGTCCGGAAAATCACAAAACACTGGACTGGGTCAGAAAAACCTGCAAGCATTTTATCTCCGGAAACTGGGATGTAGGGATTGTCCTTGGTGCCAAGGCGAGTGAAAGAGATCCGGAGGATCCCTGCCAGGATACATTTTATGGGAATCAGCTGGGAAAAGAGCGTTTGGATTGGCTGGAATCTTTACCAAATGAAGATGAAGTGCTGATCAGCGGCATCAGCTTCCGCCTGTTTCACGGAAGACCCGTGGATATCAATTACCACTCCTATCTGTCCATGGATGAATTAAGGCCCGGATTCACCGATACAAAGGGAAAAATACATGGCGGATTCATTAGTGCAGACGGTCACATGCCGTATGTTCGCTCCATTGATCAGGGCTACGCCATCAATACCGGAAGTGTGGGTAATAATCTGGGAATCCCCTGCTGTCATGCATTGCTGATCGAAGGGGAGCTGGGATCTTCGGATCCGGCACCTATCAGTTTCAATATTCTGAGCATTCCCTACAACAATCAGCTTGCTGCGGAAAAGGCCGATGAATATCCGGATTTTCCCGATAAGGAAGCTTACAAAACCGAAATCCTTACAGGGAAGTATAGGGGGTAAAAGTACAACCCATGAGATTACTATTTGCATCGGATTCCTTCAAAGGATCCCTGAGCAGTGAAGAGACCATAGAGCTTTTGACAAAAGCGGCAACAGAGGTGTTCGGAGATGCGATCTGCAGCGGCGTTCCCGTGGCAGATGGCGGCGAGGGAACCTTGCAGGCT
>JAEEKV010000133.1 GCA_016282595.1 Lachnospiraceae bacterium | reverse complement strand
TCCATGATACCCGGCAAAAATACACTCTCGCCGTCGCAGACCGCATCTACTTCCACTTCTTTTCCGGTGATGTATTTATCCACCAGTACAGGTCTGTCCTGATCCACTTCCACCGCATTTTTCAAATAGTGCTCCAGCATCTGGTCGTTGGCTACGATCTCCATGGCCCGACCACCCAGTACGAAGGAAGGTCTCACAAGCACGGGATAACCGATTTCATTGGCTACCCGGATTCCCTCTTTGATATCCGTTACGGCGATGCCCTCGGGATGGCGGATCTCCAGACGCTTGATGACATCTTCGAAAGCGTCACGATCCTCTGCGGCAAAAATGGCCTTGGTTCCGGTACCGATGATCTTTACGCCCCTTTCTTCCAAAGGCGTTGCCAGATTGACGGCGGTCTGTCCTCCCAGGGAAACGATGACTCCCAGAGGATTTTCCAGTTCATAGATGTTCATCACATCCTCCACGGTGAGGGGCTCAAAGTAGAGCTTATCTGCCGTGGTATAATCTGTGGAAACCGTCTCCGGATTGTTGTTGATGACGATGGCTTCATAGCCCATCTCATGTATGGTCTTTACCGCATGCACGGTAGAATAGTCAAACTCCACACCCTGTCCGATACGGATCGGGCCCGAACCCAGCACGATGATCTTTTTATGATCCGTGACGATGGATTCATTCTCCTCCTCATAGGTGGAGTAAAAATAAGGTACATAGCTTTCAAACTCGCTGGCACAGGTATCGATCATCTTATAGACGGGACGGATCCCCAGCTCTTTTCGCTTCTTCCAGATCTCAACCTCCGTAGTGCCACGAAGCTGTGCAATGGTATCATCGGAAAGCCCCATTTTCTTGGCTTCATATAAAAGCTCTTTATCAAGGCTCTCTGCCCCTGCCAGCTTTTTCTCAAACTCCACGATGATCTTCATCTTATCCAGGAAAAACAGATCGATCTTGGTTCTGGCATAGATAGTGGAAAGATCCACGCCCAGACGAAGGAGCTCTGCAATGGCGTAGATACGATCATCCGTACCGTCCTCAATATAGGAAAGCAGCTCTTCCATGGACATGGCACTGAACTTTTCCATATGCAGGCGGTTTTTTCCATCCTCCAAAGATCGGATGGCCTTCAAAAGACTTTCCTCCAAGGTCCTGCCCACCCTCATGGTCTCTCCCGTAGCCTTCATCTGGGTGGAGAGTACGTTGGATGCCAGGGTAAATTTATCGAAGGGGAACCGGGGCATCTTGCAAACCACGTAGTCCAACGCCGGCTCAAAGCATGCGGGAGTGTTGGCAAGCTTTATTTCATCCAGATTCATACCCACTGCGATCTTGGCAGATACTCTGGCAATGGGATAGCCGCTGGCCTTGGATGCCAGGGCAGAGGATCTGGATACGCGGGGATTTACCTCAATCACATAGTAGTCAAAGGATTCCGGATCCAGTGCAAACTGCACATTACAGCCGCCCTTGATCTCCAACGCCCGAATGATGCGAAGGGCACTGTCACGGAGCATATGATACTCCTTATTGGTAAGGGTCTGGCTGGGTGCCACCACAATGGAATCTCCCGTATGGATACCTACGGGGTCCAGGTTTTCCATATTACAAACGGTAATGGCGGTATCGTTTCCGTCCCGGATCACTTCGTATTCGATTTCCTTATAGCCCTTGATGCTCTTTTCCACAAGGACCTGATGGGCCGGAGACATAGCCAAAGCGTTTTTCATTCGCTCCGTCATCTCCTCCGGATCGGAGGCAAAACCGCCGCCGGTACCACCCAGGGTAAAGGCCGGACGCAGGATCACGGGATATCCGATCTCCTCCGCTGCCGCGAGCCCTTCCTCAATGCTTTCTGCAATGGCGGAAGGCACAACCGGCTCCCCTAACTGTTCGCAAAGCTCCTTGAAAAGCTCTCTGTCCTCGGCTCTTCGGATACTGGATGCATCCGTTCCCAAAAGTTCGATCTCACACTCCTCCAAAACCCCCTTATCATAGAGCTGGAGGGAAAGGTTTAAGCCCGTTTGTCCGCCGATGCCGGGTACGATGGCATCCGGTCTTTCGTAGCGGCAGATCCTAGCGATGTATTCCAATGTCAAAGGCTCCATATACACCTTGTCGGCAATGGCGTGATCCGTCATGATGGTGGCGGGATTGGAGTTGGCAAGGATGACCTCGTAGCCTTCCTCCTTCAGTGCCAGACAAGCCTGGGTTCCCGCGTAGTCAAACTCGGCGGCCTGACCGATGACGATGGGACCTGACCCGATGACAAGTACTTTTTTGATATCTGTGCGTTTCGGCATGTTTCCTTCCTCTGCTTCGTTTTCCTGCTGATTCTATTTCTTATTTTTTATGATTTTGCCGATCCGGGGATCAGCCCTTCTTCATAAGCTCCGTAAATCTGGTAAACAGATACCCGCAGTCCTGAGGACCCGGTGCGCTTTCGGGATGGTACTGTACGGAAAAGACCTTGTCCTTCTCTCCCATGATCCCCTCTACGGTATTGTCCAGAATATTGATATGGGATACTACAAGTCCTGTTCCCTCCAGAGACGCCTCATCTACGGCGTAGCTGTGGTTCTGGCTGGTGATATCGATCTTTCCGGTGCTGACATCTTTGACAGGGTGGTTGCCCCCTCTGTGTCCGAACTTCAGCTTATAGGTCTTTGCTCCGTAGGAAAGCGCCAGCAGCTGATGTCCCAGGCAGATACCGAACATGGCTACCTTTCCGTGAAGAGCCTTCAGGGTTTCGATGACCTCAGGTACATCCTCCGGATCTCCCGGTCCGTTGGAGATAAAGACGCCGTCGGGCTGCAAAGATAAGATCTCCTCGCTGGTGGTATCAAAGGGAACGATGGTGACGTTGCATCTGTTCTGATTCAGCATGCGGATGATGTTGGTCTTCATACCGCAGTCAATGGCTACCACGTTGTAAAGAGGATTGGTGGTACGGCTGTACCATTTCTTTTTACAGCTCACCCTTCTCACCTGATCGTGGGGTACCGCCGTTTCCTGTATGGCTTTGACGGCATCCTCGGTACTCATATCCATATTGGTGATGATGCATCTTCGGCT
>JAEEKV010000132.1 GCA_016282595.1 Lachnospiraceae bacterium | reverse complement strand
GATGCAGACAGAAGGGCAACCATCGGAAACCGATCAAAACAACAACAGGGAATCCGAACCGGCAGAGCAGGAAAAGGCACTTTTGAATCGAAAGGCGGGTGCCTTTGTATCCCTTCATAAGCAGGGGCAGCTTCGCGGCTGCATCGGAACCATCGCCCCGGTGAGAGCATCTCTTGCAGAGGAGATCATCGAAAATGCCATCAGTGCTGCGGTGCATGATAACCGTTTTCTGCCTGTGACGGAGGATGAGCTGGAGCTTTTGGAATACAGCGTGGATGTGCTTTCCGAAACGGAGCCGATCGATTCACAGGACCAGCTGGATGTAAAGCGCTACGGCGTTATTGTAACAAAGGGCTATAAGAGAGGACTGCTGCTTCCCAACCTGGACGGCGTGGATACCGTTGCAGAGCAGCTTTCCATTGCCAAGAGAAAAGCAGGGCTTTCACCCAATGAAAAGGGGTGCAGTCTGGAGCGTTTTGAAGTGGTAAGACATTACTAGGGTAAGGACGGATCCTATGAAGTTTTTGTTAGTGGCGGTAAACGCAAAATATATCCATTCCAATCCGGCAATCTATTCCCTTGCTGCCTATGCGGGGAAGAAGCATGAAAAGTCCATTGAGATCGCGGAATTTACCATCAATCAGAGAACGGAAGAGATCCTGGCCCATCTGTATGAGAAAAAGCCGGATGCCATAGGCTTTTCCTGCTATATCTGGAACTGGAATACCGTCAGGGAACTGTTGGAAAATCTGCCTGCGGTGTTACCGGATACGGATATCTGGCTGGGAGGTCCGGAGGTCAGCTATAACGCACCTTCCATCCTGGAGCGGTTTCCGGGGATCCGGGGGATCATGGTGGGAGAAGGAGAGGCCACCTTTCGGGAGCTTTTGCAGCGATATGAAAACCGGGACACAGAGGATCTTTCGGATGTGCCGGGACTGTGTCTTCCTTCCGGTATGACAGCTCCGAGAGAGGCTACGGATCTTAGCAGCCTTCCTTTTTTGTATGAGACTACGGAGCCCTTTACCAACCGGATTTTGTACTATGAAAGCAGCAGAGGATGTCCCTACAGATGCAGCTATTGTCTTTCCTCCATCGAGAAAAGTGTCCGGCTTCGGGATATGGAGATCGTCAAAAAAGAGCTTGATTTCTTTTTGGAAAAACAGGTTAAGCAGGTGAAGTTCATAGACCGGACCTTTAACTGCGTCCATGAACATGCCATGGAGATCTGGGAGTATTTAAGAGACCATGATAACGGCATTACCAATTTTCATTTTGAGATCTCGGCGGATATCATTACTGATGAGGAAATAGAGCTGCTGCAGTCCTTGAGACCGGGGCAGGTACAGCTGGAGATCGGGGTCCAGTCCGTCAATGAAGAAACGCTTTCAGCCATCAACCGACGGATGAATTTAGAGCGGCTGGAAGAAGTGGTTTCTGCAATTCGGAAAAACCGTAACATTCACCAGCATCTTGATCTCATTGCAGGACTTCCCTATGAGGATTATCAAAGCTTTCGTCATTCTTTTAACCGGGTTTATGCCATGGAGCCAGATCAGTTGCAGCTTGGTTTTTTGAAGGTGCTCTCCGGTGCTCCTATCAGTATGCAGACAAAGGAGTACGGAATCTCCTATACCAAACAGCCACCCTATGAGGTGCTTTTTACCAAATGGCTTTCCTATGGGGATGTGATCCGTCTGAAAAAGGTGGAAGAAATGGTGGAGCAGTATTATAACAGCGGGCAGTTTGTGCATACCCTGAAGGTGCTGCTGAAAGCCTTTGACACCCCCTTTTCCCTGTATGAAGCATTGGCTGATTTTTACGAAGAGAAGGGCTATTTTACCAACAGTCCCGCCAGAAGTTATCGCTACGAAGTGCTGTTGGAATTTGCGGATCGGTATGATGCAAAGAACCGTGACCTTTACATCGAACTGTTAACCTTCGATCTGTATTTGCGGGAAAATATGAAAAGCCGTCCACAGTTTTGTAAGCCTCTTGTTGATGAGTCCTACAAAGCCTTCAGACGAAGCTTTTACAGGCAAGAAGAAGCCACCAGAGCCTATCTTCCAAACCTGTCCTCCTACGATGGAAGACAGCTTTCGGGGATGACACATTTGGAACCTTTTTCTTATCCGGTATGGGACGTGCATGGGATATGCGGGGAAATGAAAGCCGATCCAAGGACAGAAAAGCTGTCAAAGGAGCAATATGTACTGTTTGATTATTCCGTGAAAGATCCCCTTTCCAAAGAAGCGGCCATCCTGTTTGTGGATGTAAAATAAACCATTCCTTCCCGGCGCAAAATATGGTATATTAATTGGATAGGGTAAAAAAGCTGTGAGGGGATCTGTATCATCGATTGCGGGGGATTAAAAAGTCAAGAGAGGTAGCAGATATGACAAGACAACAGGCAGAAGAAAAACTCAGAAAATACGGACAGGAACAGATCTTTCGATATTACGATGAACTGAGCGTAGAAGATCAGGAAAAACTTCTGGCGCAAATCGACCAGACGGACTTTTCCATCATCGATCATCTGAATAAGGATCAGGAGAGTGCACAGAGAGGCGCGTTTGCTCCCCTTGCTTGCATGGAACTGGATGAGATCCGGGAAAAGAAGGAGGCCTTTGAACAGGATGGTATCGGGGCACTGAAGCAGGGCAAGGTGGCAGCACTTTTGCTGGCAGGCGGTATGGGGACCCGGCTGGGTTCCGATGCACCGAAGGGCACCTATGACATCGGTCTGACAAAGCATGTGTATATTTTTGAAAGGCAGATCCAAAATCTGTTGGAGGTAGTTAAGCCTCTGGACGTTTGGCCCATGCTCTTTATCATGACCAGCGAGAAAAATCATGAAGCAACAGTCGGTTTTTTAAAGGAGCATGCCTACTTCGGTTATCCCGAGGAGCGCATCGCCTTCTTCCAGCAGGATATGGCACCGGCCTGTGATGATAACGGCAAGGTCTATCTGGAGGAAAAGGGCAGGATCGCAACCTCGCCCAACGGCAATGCGGGATGGTACACATCCCTGATCAAAGCAGGGCTTGATCAGGTCCTGAAGGACGAAGGAATAGAATGGATCAATATCTTTGCCGTAGATAATGTGTTGCAGCGGATCCTGGATCCGGTTTTCATCGGAGCCTGCCTTCAGGCACAGGTATCCGTAGGTGCCAAGGTGGTCCGCAAGGCCGCTCCCGATGAGAAGGTCGGCGTGATCTGCCTTGAGGATGGGAAGCCTTCCATCGTAGAGTATTATGAGCTGTCGCAGGAAATGATGGATGCCAAAAATGAAAAGGGAGATCCTGCCTACAACTTCGGCGTGATCTTAAACTATTTATTCCATCTGCCCGAGCTGGATGAGGTCGTGGAAAAGGGCACACCGCTTCATGTGGTCAGAAAAAAGATCCCCTGCCTGAACGAGGCGGGAGAACTTGTAAAGCCCGAAACCGAGAACGGCTACAAGTTCGAACAGCTGGTACTGGATCTCATTCATCAGCTGGACAGCTGCCTGCCGTTTGAGGTGGTCAGGGAAAAAGAATTTGCCCCGATCAAAAACAAGACCGGGATCGATTCCGTGGAATCGGCAAGAGAGCTTTGCAAACAAAACGGCATCGAGCTGTAAAGGCGCAAGGCAAAAAAGGATCCTTGCCTTAGAAGGCAGGATATGGCAAACGAAATCATGCAGAAATGCAAAACATAAAAAAGGAGAACAGCAATGGGAGTTTATGAAGAACTGAAGGCAAGAGGCTTGCTTGCCCAGGTAACCAATGAGGAGGAGATCAGAAATCTGGTCAACAACGGCAAAGCCGTTTTTTACATCGGCTTTGATCCGACGGCAGACAGCCTTCATGTAGGACACTTTATGGCACTTTGCCTGATGAAGCGCCTGCAGATGGCAGGAAACAAGCCCATCGCCTTAGTGGGCGGCGGCACCGCTATGATCGGAGATCCCAGCGGCCGGTCCGATCTTCGCAGTATGATGACGACAGAGCAGATCGATCACAACTGTGAGTGCTTCAAAAAGCAGATGAGCCGCTTCATCGAATTCGGGGAAGGCAAGGCTATGATGGTGAATAATGCAGACTGGCTCAGGGGCCTGAACTACATTGAATTCATCCGTGACGTCGGCGTGCATTTTTCCGTCAATAATATGCTGCGTGCGGAGTGCTACAAGCAGCGTATGGAAAAGGGACTGAGCTTTCTGGAGTTTAACTACATGATCATGCAGAGCTATGACTTTTTGTGCCTGTATGAAAAATACGGCTGCAACATGCAGTTCGGCGGAGATGACCAGTGGTCCAATATGCTTGGCGGTACCGAGCTGATCCGCAGAAAGCTGGGTAAGGATGCACATGCCATGACCATCACCCTGCTGCTCAACTCAGAGGGCAAGAAGATGGGTAAGACCGCAAAGGGTGCGGTTTGGCTGGATCCGGAAAAGACATCGCCTTTTGAATTCTATCAATACTGGAGAAATGTGGCTGATGGGGACGTTTTGAAATGCCTGCGCATGCTGACATTTTTGCCGCTTGAGCAGATCGATGAGATGGACAAATGGGAAGGCAGCCAGCTCAATCAGGCCAAGGAGATATTGGCATACGAGCTGACGAATCTGGTGCATGGACCCGAGGAAGCAAAGAAGGCCCGGGAGAGTGCAAGAGCCCTGTTTTCAAACGGGGCTGCTGCCGAGATGCCCACGGCTGTTTTGAAGGATGAGGATTTCAGGGACGGCTTTATCGATGTGATCGGAATGCTGGCATCCTCCGGTCTTGTGGCCTCCAGATCCGAGGGCAGAAGAGCCATCGAGCAGGGCGGCGTATCTCTGGACGGAGAGCCTGTTTCGGATATCAAGGCAGGTATGACAAGGGACGAG
>JAEEKV010000131.1 GCA_016282595.1 Lachnospiraceae bacterium | reverse complement strand
TAAGTTCCATCTGAATATACTCCTCCGTTTCCGTCTATGGTCATACGAATCTTTTTTCCCCATCCCACAATCAGGGTAAGATCCGACAAGACAATATCGCTATTCGTCCACTCTGTTCCGCTGTTGTGAAACAATCCTTTAAACAAATAGCCATCTCTGATCACATAATACTGGGGTCTTTCAAAGAAATCCCCAATAAAATCACCCAGGTATTGTCCTTCAAGACCCGTAAAGGATTTTTCTTTCGTCCCATCACAGAATTGGCCGTCATTGCTCTTGACAGTTACGCTTAAAACCTTTCTCCATACGGCATAGTAGGTGACATTGCTATTTACAGTATTGTCATCCAAAAAATAAACCGAGGACGAAGAATAAGACAGATAAGAATCGTACTGCTTCGTAGAAAAGCCAACCAGTTCATAGCCTGTTCTTACCAGTTTTACCATCCCATCCGTATCAAGCAGGTTCTGATACTGCGTTATATCCTTGATCTTGGTTCCGGTAAGCGCCGAAAATGTCTTGGTTGATGAAGCATCCTCGAACGAGCCGCCATTTGCATCGATCGTCACCGAATAGTACGGCTTCCAGATTGCATAGTACGTATCATAAAAATCCACTGGGGCTTCAGAAATCAAACGATCACCCAGTTGCTCCTGTGATAAAAGCTGGGGCGATCTATAAGACTCAGAAGGTGATGTCGAAAAGCCAGCCAGTTCATAGCCTTCCCTCTGCATTTCCAATTTCCCATCTGTGTTCAACAGTGCCTGATAGTCCGCTGATTCCTTTATTTTGGTGCCATCCAATACATGAATGGTTTTTTGATTGGAAGAATCTGAAAAAGATCCACCATTTGCCTTCAATTCCAGATCAATGACCGGGCGCCATATCGCATAATATTTCTTAGCCGATTCCGCCGTGATCACGATATCGGCAAAATCTACAAAAGAGATAGCATTCTTATACTCTGCATCATCTTCTGTAGAAAAGCCTGCAGGAACGTAGCCATCGCAATTCAGTGCTAACCGTCCATCTGCCCCCGCATATTTTTTATAATCTTCCGAGTCACCGATCCTTCCCCCGCGCGGTACAGAAAGCGAGATGGGATTTGCGTCTTCCCCAAATAAACCGCCATTCGAATCAATGACAACCGACTCATACTCTCCCCAGACAGCCTTAAGCTCTAGCTCATCGGTTACGATATCCCCCGCCGGGTCAAAGCGTTCACCGGTTTCCTTTATAGCAAGATAAGCCAGTCCTAAATTGGGGTTCGTATGACTGAGCATCAGATTACCATTTTCATTCAGCAAAGCTTTGTAGATGGTTGAATCCGCCAATGCTTTGTCATAGCGAACACCGATCTTTTTACTCGTCGTATTATCCGAGAACTTACCGCCATTTCCTTCGATCAATACGGTATTCACAAATATGATATCGAATCCTGTTACATAATCATCAGAAAACTTTCCTAAATAATCCGTGATTGACGAATCAAACACATAATCGTAAGTGTCAGATACACCATCCTCATCAAAATCAAAGTTTGCTTTCTCCTCTGTCATTCCCTCCAGCAACTCGATTTTTGTGATGTCTCCCGCCTCTTTCGTGAAGCAGATATCATTTTGATCATCATTGTCCAGATCGAGCAAGATCTTATTGTCCTCTGAACTGATACCAATATCCATCGTTTGTTGTGTGGAGGCATACTCCAGCGTATAAACCAATGCCTTTCTCTTGTATTCCTCCGTCGGAAGAGTGGTCCCATCAAAGACAGGCTTGCCGACGCTGCTTGCCAGCACTGTTTCTGTTTTGATGCCAAACATCATGAGTATAACAAGAATGATCGTTATCATTCCTGTCATAGCTACGCTTTTACTCTGTCCTTTTGATTTCATCTTCCTTCTCCTTTCGAAATGACTGATATGTTATCTTTTGGGCTCTTTGGTCCTTTCCCATACGCCCGTTCAGAGGGTAATTATATGTTACTCCTTTACCCGGTCCGACTCGCTGACTGCGATCCCAAGCCTTGCGACCTGCGCCACCATGGCCACACGGGAGTGAATCCCCGTCTTTTCCATCAGTTCATCCAGATAGTCCTTGATCGTATTGGGAGACAGATACATCTTTTCCGCAATCTCCCTATTCGTAAGCCCTTCCCCAAGATAGCGAAGCACCTCTCTTTGCTGACCTGTAAGCTTATCTGCAGGAAGTTCTCCCAGACTGACTGCCGGCGGATCCGCCGGATAGACCACTTCTCCTCTGCTGACTCTGTCGAGCACCTCTAAAAGAGAGATGTTGGAGTAGGTTTTAAACCAAAATCCGTCGATGCAGGCTTCCTTTGCCTTATCGATCCAGTCCGCATCCGCCATTGAGGTGGCGATGATGATCTTCATATCCGGATAGATCTTTTTCATTTGTCCTGCTGCCGTCAGACCGTCTATCCCGTCTGCCATCATCACATCCATCACGATCAGATCGGGCACGGGATTTTGCTCACACCAGCTGATGGCATCTTTAGCAAAAGGAAGTGCCGCCACAACATCATAGGTCTTCGATGACTTGATGAACATTTCCATATATCCGCGCGAGATCAGTTCATCATCCACGACGACAACGCTTCTTTTTTCACCCAATTCCACTCACCTGCCCTTCTTAGGCGACCCTTCCGGGCGTGCGTCAGCCCAAACCCGGATCACCGATGCGATCAGTGCATCGTCCCTGACACACCAAACCATATATTCGCACTTTCTATGCTATACCAACTCCGGTAAAAGAAACACCCCCCGTTCGGGGGGAATTGCAGATTTCAAACCATTTGAGCGCTACAGCGCCTCGGCTTTACGGCAAAAGAATCCGTATCAAAAATGCCGGTTCCCTCTCGATCGTCATACTCCCGCCGGCGGCAAGGATCTTCTTTTCCAACGCGCCGAGCCCGCCGCCCGGCCTGACGGGATCCTCCGGCACTGCTCCGTTGTTAGAGATTTCAATTACCCTGCCATCCTCTTTTAAACCTGTTTTGATATACAGCTCGTTAGCTTCTCCGTGCCGCACCGCATTGGTCGCACACTGTCTGATGGCTTCACCGATCACATTTCGACAAATCGGATCCGTGATCGTTTCTCCGTTTTCATAGACCTTAAGGCCGATCCTTTCAGCCATCCGAACCGCTTCCCTGACAGGATCGGACATTTCTTTTTCTCTTTCCTCCCAACGGGTCAGGTTTTTATTGTTAAAGGAAAGAAGACTCAAAAGCTCTTCCTCATCCACATTTTCCGGATGATCCAGATAGTATTTTCCTACCAGAAGGACATTCCCCATCTGGTTATGCACCGTTGTCTTTGCCCTGTCCACCTCCCGAAGTGCTACCATGTCACGCTCCGCAGCTCTCACAGTTTTCAGCATTTCCTGTACGCGGCTCAAATGTCTGTTTTGCTCCTCCATACGGCGTGCCTGCATCTGCTCTTTTGTCATATCCGAGGCTGTGAGCTGCCATAGGCTTCTGTCATTTGCCCGAATCTTTTGCCGTTGAAACTGCCACACCTCATCCTCCTTCAGCGGATACAAAGCCGAATCCTTTCCCTCCTGTCTGCTTCCCTTTTCCTCCAGCTTTGACAGCAGCGCTCCCGTATGAAAAAGGGTGTCCCCCGTTATACGCAGGCTCAGTTCATTCATTTTGGCATTGGTCATAAGGACCGTCCCGTCCTCCCTGCTGATACACACTCCGGCATGAATACTGTTTACAGTTTCCATCACAGCATGCCTTGACAGTGTCTTTTTGCTTTTTCTGTAAAAAGAAAGCATCAGCAGTAACGTCAGGATCAAAAGCACGATCTCCAGCATGATCAGCAGTACTGCCGGCTGTCTGTACATCCCCGTTATCCATCTGTTTGTTGGAAGGGACCAGTCTTTTTTCCCATAGTAAAACCCATAATTCAGAAAATTGAGCAGGATAAATGCCGCAGCCAGCTGGAATCCGACCAGGAAGCGATCCCTACGCTGCTCTGATCCAAGCATGATCCGGGCAAAAAACGCCACCTGCACACATAGAAGGACCAGTGCCAGGATGCAGCAAAAATACCACCCGGCGCCTTGGATCTGTGCACCTATGCTGTTTTCTTCAAACAGGATCTGATTGCCCAGCTGCATATAACTGCTCCTTTCCGCTTGATTCCCTGTACCAAAGACGAAGGCTTACCTGTCCGTCTTCCGATTTGATCTCTTTTTCCAGGCTCTCCGGCTGAAGCTCTGCCAACGCCTCTGTGACCGCATCGCTCTGGATTTCGGTCATCAGAAGGATCCCCTCCTCCTTCAGACAGATCCACAGTTCGTTTACTTTCCCCCTCAAAAACTCCAGCACCTGCTGCAATCCGTCATACAGACAAAGCGCCTTTTCGCAGTCGATCTGTCCCGATGTCCGATCGCTGATATCCACCTCCGTGTTGTTATAGCGAAGATAATAAACCGATTCCGCTATAGCAGAGGAAAGCTCCGAGACCGGCATCTGTTTGCTGTGATCTGCCACAATACACAGATTCGCCCGCCTTTTTACAAAGGCGCTCAGAAACAGCACCTCGCATATCACCTCCCGAAACGAGGGATCTTTGGGGTTAGCGCCTGCTAACAGAACGGCGATTTTCACCTGGGCGGGGCTGACGGCGCGGGCTATTTTTTCATAGAGGGCATTTCGCTCTTCCATTTCCAGCTTTTCCAGTTTCAGCGTTCGCTCGCGCTCTAACAGTTCATTTTCCAGAGCAAGCACCTCATTGTCCTCCCGCAGCCTTTGCTGGAACTTATGCAGACTGCTCTCATCCTCCTCGAAAAAGGCATATCCGCCTGTGATCGGCATGCCCCGAAGACGAGTGTCCGGATCGGGATACACCGCCCGGCTCAGGCTTTCTTGCATCTGCTGCTTTGTAAGGTCCATCCCGGCATTCGATGAAAGGACGGTTTCAAAGCTTTGATCCGTGATGCAGACCGGCAGGGTCAGTGCCGAAAAATAATCCCTGTAGTTTTCATTGTGGGGGATCAGGTGCAGGATCATGCAGATCTCAAAGGCAGACAGCATGCAGAAGGCGTTGATCTCCGGATCATTGTAAGGGCGCATCAGCTTTCGGCTGGATAAAAATTCGGAAAAATAAAGAAGTGTCAGCCACACGGCCGGACAGGCTATGACCAGATACCCTTCCCTGCGATGGATCATTCTGATCTTTCGAAGCAGGACAAAAAGGCCGGAAAGCAGACTTGCCGCAACCCAGACATATGAGGCATAGGTTACAATCCTGACCCCTGTCTGCAGGTTTAACAGGTTC
>JAEEKV010000130.1 GCA_016282595.1 Lachnospiraceae bacterium | reverse complement strand
TGACCAGCGCATTGGTTATCCCCATCCTTTCCACGTTCTCGGAGAGGATCTTTGCCCTGGAGGGATGGATCTCGTTGCTGACCAGGATTCCTTCGCCCTTCATGGCTCCGCCGATCTGGGTGGATTTGCCCCCGGGAGCTGCGCAAAGGTCCAGGATCCGCTCGCCGGGCCTTGGGTCCAGAAAAGAAACGGGAGCCTGGGCGCTTGCCTCCTGAATATAGTAAAAACCGGTCTCGTGGAGCACGTGTCTGCCGGGTCTGTCGTTCTCATCATAGTAAAAGCCGCTCTTTTCCCAGGGGATCTGCGCAGGCTTTTCCCCGAGAAGAGAACACTGCTGCAGGATGTTCAGCCCTTTATCCGAAGGCAGCCTCAGAGTGTTGATGCGAAGAGAGGTGTGAGAAGCGGTGACATAGGTGTCAAAAAACTCATCTGCCTCATCTCCCAGTAGCCGTTTTATTCTGTTTTTGAATTCTTCTGGCAGGTTTTGCATGCACTTTTCTTCCTTTATCGTTGTTTGTATCATAGTATCACGCAAAGAGGTGTTGTACAATCCACCAAAACAATTTATACTGTTGGTGCGGGTCTTTTGGCCCGGCATTGAAGATCAGGAAGGAATCATTTATGAAACATCGTAAAAGCTTGATAATACTGGCCCTTGGCACAGCCATGGCCCTTTCCCTCAGCGGTTGCGGCAGTGAGGACACAAACGTGAAAGCCGGCATGGAGCAGATCGCCGCCCTGGATTACAGAGCGGCGTTGCAGAGCTTTGATGCGGCTCTGGAAGGCGGGGAGGACAAAGAGCTGGCTCTTCGCGGCAAGGGCATAGCCTATATGGGAATGTCGGACTATGCAAATGCCGTAAGTTCCTTTGAAGAGGCACTGGAAAACGGAGGGATGTTCCCTTCCGATACGGAAAAGGACATCAACTACTACCTGGCCACCGCCCAGTACAAGGCGGGTCTGAAGCAGGAGGCTCTGGAAACCCTCAATGCCGTGGCAGGCCTGGAGGATAAGAAGAGTGAGGTTTACTTCCTGCGCGGCGGCATCGAGATGGAATTGGGACAGGATCAGCCGGCGGTGGAGGATCTGAACCTGGCGCTGCACTATGCCGATCAGAGTACGGAAATGACCATCCGTGTATATCAGGTATTTGAAAAGAACGGTAAGAAGGACGAGGGCAGGATGTATCTGTCCAATGCCATAGAGCAAAGGCTCAGCACCATGAGTGACTATGAGAAGGGCGTGATCTACTATTACATGGAGGATTACGAGAACGCCAGAGACAATCTGGAGGCTTACCGGGCAACCGGGAAGAATGATACGGAGACCCTTCTGATGCTGGGAAAGACCTATGAACAGCTGGGGGATTCCAACTACGCGGCAGGCCTTTATGAGAAGTATCTGAAGGAAAATGACCCGGATGCGGTGATCTGGAACCAGTTGGGATTATGTAAACTTGAGACAAAGGAATATGCGGATGCGTTGTCCGCATTTAACAACGGATTGGCTATGGAGAACAATGTTTCGGTCCTTCAGGATCTGAAATTTAACCAGATCGTTGCCTATGAATATTCCGGAGATTTTCAAAAAGCAGCCTCGTTGATGCGGGAATATCTGATGGCTTACCCCGATGATACCGCAGCACAGAGGGAAATGGAGTTCCTGAAAACACGATGACACATGTGTCGGGATAGATTTTGAAAACACTATATCTTGTGTTAACATAAAAAACTTGACATAAGATATGGTGTTTTTTTATTTTTTCTTGTTGACTTTATATAGAGGGGATGTTACAATAAATTTGGTCAGCGCGAATGACTGTTATGTAAACCGACACGGATGTCATAAACGATAAATAACATAGCGGAGCTGAAACAGAACACCGGCAGTAGCAGAAACAGCAAGAGAGGGAGAGTTACATGTTAAATGTAGTAAAGAGAAACGCGACAGTTACGGAATTTGATCTGAACAAGATCAAAGATGCGATCATGAAGGCGTTCGTTGCAACGGATATGCAGTACACCAATGATATCATCGATCTTCTCGCACTTCGTGTATCCGCAGATTTCCAGGACAAGATCAAGGACGGACAGATCCACATCGAGACCGTACAGGACAGTGTGGAGAGAGTGCTGGAGCAGGCGGGTTATACCGAGGTGGCAAAGGCTTACATTTTATATAGGAAACAAAGAGAAAAACTTCGTACCATGAAGTCCACGATCCTGGATTACAAGGATGTGGTAAACAGCTACGTTAAGGTAGAGGACTGGAGAGTAAAGGAGAATTCCACCGTTACCTATTCCGTAGGCGGACTGATCCTTTCCAATTCCGGAGCCGTTACGGCTAACTACTGGCTGTCCGAGATCTATGATCAGGAGATCGCCGAGGCACACAGAAATGCCGATCTTCATATCCATGACCTGTCCATGCTGACAGGCTACTGCGCAGGCTGGTCCTTAAAGCAGCTCATCAAGGAAGGCCTCGGCGGAATCAGCGGTAAGATCACATCCGCACCCGCATCGCACTTATCCGTACTTTGTAACCAAATGGTGAACTTCCTCGGTATCATGCAGAACGAGTGGGCAGGCGCTCAGGCATTCTCCTCGTTTGATACCTATCTGGCACCTTTCGTAAAGGTGGATAACCTTTCCTACAGAGAAGTTAAGAAATGTATCGAATCCTTTATCTACGGCGTGAACACACCGTCCCGCTGGGGCACACAGGCACCGTTCTCCAATATCACGCTGGACTGGACGGTTCCGAATGACCT
>JAEEKV010000129.1 GCA_016282595.1 Lachnospiraceae bacterium | reverse complement strand
CATCTCCATATCGGTGATGATGCATCTTCGGCTTCCCAGATCCCGAATGCTTCTTACCAGCTTTCTGGTATCCACACCGCTGATCCCCGGTACGCCGTTTTCCTCCAAAAGCTCCGGCAAGGTCTGTGCCCAGCGGAAGTTGGAAGGGTTGTCGTTGATATCCCTTACAATGAAGGCCGACGGGGAAATGATCCTGCTTTCGTAATCTTCATCTGCTACCCCGTAGTTACCGATCAAAGGGTAGGACATGACAATAGCCTGGTCCGTGTAGGAGGGATCGGAAACGATCTCCTGATATCCTGCCATGGAGGTGTTAAAAACGATCTCCGCCACCACCTGTCTGTCTGCCCCGAAGGCAAAGCCCGGATATTCACTGCCATCCTCAAGAACCAGTTTTCTGTTGTACTCCATAGTTGTCTCCTGCTAATTTTCTGTATCCACCGCTGCCTTTACAAAGGCTGCAAAGACGGGATGGGGTCTGTTGGGTCTGGACTTGAATTCCGGATGGAACTGTACGCCCAGATAGAAGGGATGGTCGGAAAGCTCCACGGTCTCTACCAGCTTGCCGTCCGGTGAGATACCGGAAAGGATCAGGCCGTTTTCGGAAAGGACCTCCCTGTAATCGTTGTTAAACTCATATCTGTGTCTGTGTCTTTCGGAAATTTGAGTGGTGCCGTAGCATTTTTCCATCAAACTGCCTTTCTCTATCATACAAGGATATGCCCCAAGACGCAAGGTACCACCTTTCTCAATTTCATCGGATTGTCCCGGCATGAAGTCGATGACCTTGGAAGGGGACGCATCCTCGAACTCACCGGAGCAGGCGTCTGTGATGCCTGCCACGTGTCTTGCGTACTCGATCACCGCGATCTGCATACCAAGGCAGATGCCAAGGTAAGGGATCTTCTTTTCTCTTGCATACTGAGCGGAAAGGATCATGCCTTCCGTTCCGCGGTTACCAAAGCCTCCGGGCACCAGAATACCGCTGCAGCCGGAAAGCTCTGCTTCCAGATTTGATGCATTGAGCTTTTCGGAATCGATCCACTTAATGCCCACCTTGGCTTTCAGGGCAAAGCCCGCATGGTGCAAAGCCTCTGCCACGGAAAGATAGGCGTCATGGAGCTGGACATATTTTCCAACCAGGGCAATGGTGACCTCGGTTTCAGGGGTCTTGATGGCTGCAGAAAGTGCCTCCCACTCCCGAAGATCAGGAGCCGGAGCTTCCATTCCAAGCTGTCTTAATACCACACCGGAAAAGCCGGACTGCTCCAGCATCAGGGGCGCATCATAAAGGCTTTCCAGGGTTCTGTTTTCAATGACGCAGTCCTCCGGCACGTTGCAGAACATGGAGATCTTTTTGAAGATCCCTTCCTCTAAAGGCTCGTTGCACCGAAGGACTATGATGTCGGGGTTAATACCCATTCCCTGCAGCTCCTTTACGGAATGCTGGGTGGGTTTGGATTTGTGTTCGTTGCTGCCCTGCAGATAGGGCACCAGGGTGACATGGATAAAGAGGCTGTTTTCCCTTCCTGCTTCCAGGGAGATCTGTCTGACTGCCTCCAGGAAGGGCTGGGATTCGATATCGCCGATGGTTCCGCCGATTTCGGTGATTACCACATCGGCGCCGCTCTCCTTAGCCGCATGATAGATAAAATCCTTGATCTCGTTGGTGATGTGGGGGATGACCTGTACCGTAGAGCCCAGATACTCGCCCCTTCTTTCTTTGTTAAGGACGTTCCAGTAAACCCGTCCGCTGGTGAGATTGGAATATTTTGTCAGATCCTCGTCGATGAATCTTTCGTAGTGTCCCAGGTCCAGATCCGTCTCGGCGCCGTCCTCTGTAACATAGACCTCACCGTGCTGGTAGGGACTCATGGTTCCCGGATCTACGTTGATGTAGGGATCCAGCTTCTGGGCCGCTACCTTCAGGCCCCTTGCTTTCAGCAGTCTTCCCAGGGATGCTGCCGTGATTCCCTTTCCGAGGCCGGAAACCACACCGCCGGTTACAAAAATAAACTTTGCCATGCTTCCTTCCTCCTTACATTGCTTTGATGCGCGCAACTGCTTCAATGGTATTTTCCCTGCTGCCGAAGGCGGTGAGTCTGAAATAGCCTTCTCCGCCGGGTCCGAATCCCACACCGGGAGTGCCCACTACATGGGCTGTCTCCAGCAGGTGATCGAAGAACTCCCAGCTGCTCATTCCCTTAGGGGTTGAAAGCCACAGATAGGGAGCGTTCACGCCGCCGCTGACCTCATAGCCTGCATCTTTCAATCCTTCAAACAGGATCTTGGCGTTGCCCATATACCAGGCGATCTGCTCCTTGATCTGGGCACGTCCCGCATCGGAATAAACCGCTTCTCCTGCCTTCTGAATGATGTAGGGAGCGCCGTTGTATTTCGTGCCGTGGCGTCTTGCCCAAAGATCCCAAAGGGCCACATCCTCTACCTTCAGCTCCTTGGGGATAACCGTAAATCCAAGACGAAGGCCCGTAAAGCCTGCGGTCTTGGAGAAGGAGCGAAACTCAATGGCACAGGTTTTTGCCCCTTCACACTCATAAATGCTATGAGGAATGTTGTCCTCTGAAATATATGCTTCATAGGCTGCATCATAAAGAATCACGGAGCCGTTTTTGTTGGCATAATCCACCCACTCCTGAAGCTTGTCCTTTGTAATGGCTGATCCCGTAGGGTTGTTGGGAAAGCACAGATAGATAAGATCCGGAACCTCTGTGGGAAGCTCCGGGCAAAATCCGTTTTCCTTGGTGCAGAGCATGTAGATGACCCTTTCGAATTTTCCAAGAGATGCATCAAACTCTCCCGTTCTGCCTGCCATAACGTTGGAATCCACATAGACGGGATACACCGGATCACAAACCGCAATGGTGTTGTCCAGTCCGAAGATCTCCTGGATGTTGGAGCAGTCGCACTTTGCCCCGTCGGATACAAAGATCTCATCCGCAGCGATGTCACAGCCCCTTGCCTTAAAATCCTTCTCTGCAATGGTCTTTCGCAAAAATTCATACCCCAGATCCGGTGCATACCCCTTGAAGGTCTCTGCCTTTCCCATCTCCTCAGTAGCCTCGTGAAGGGCTGCGATAACTGCAGGTACGATGGGCTGGGTCACATCCCCGATACCCATCCGGATCACCTTTTCATCGGGATGCTGCTCTTCATAAGCCCGTACCTTTTTTCCGATGGTGGAAAAAAGATAGCTGCCGGGTAATTTCAAATAGTTGCGATTGATCTTTGCCATTGCTTTTGTCCTTTCTACTGCTCTGTTCGTCTTACAAATTCGTATATCCCATTAATGCTTCGTCGATCTGTCTTGCTGCTTTTCTGCCCTCTGCAATGGCCCATACCACCAGGGACTGTCCTCTGTGCATATCCCCTGCCACATAGATCTTATCCTTGGAGGTGGCAAAAGCACCCGGCTGGGTCTTTACATTGGTACGTCCGTCAAGCTCCACGCCGAAGGCATCCGTTACGTACTTCTGGCTGCCCAAAAAGCCTGCCGCAATGAGGCACAGCTGGGCGGGCACTTTTTTCTCCGATCCTTCCACGGGAACCATGTTCATGCGGCCCGTCTTCTCATCCTTTTTAGGCTCAAGGGAAATGAGCAGGATCTCCTTCAGATTCCCCTTCTTATCCTTAATGAATTCCTTTACCGTAGTCTGGTAAACTCTGGGGTCATCCCCGAACTTCCAGATGGCTTCTTCCTGGCCGTAGTCGGTCTTCAGGACTCTGGGCCATTCGGGCCAGGGGTTTGCAGCTGTCCTGCATGCAGGGGGCTTGGGCATCATCTCCAGCTGGGTTACGCTCTTTGCGCCCAGTCTGATGCAGGTTCCCACGCAGTCATTTCCGGTATCACCACCGCCGATGACGATAACGTCCTTATCCTTGGCAAGCTCTGTGGGCACCTTTTCAAAATCATTGTCCAAAAGGCTCTTGGTAACTTCCGAAAGGAAATCCACTGCAAACCGGATCCCCTTTGCGTCCCTGCCGGGAGCCCCTATATCTCT